>CAYJEQ010000081.1:0-10974 GCA_964369235.1 uncultured Oscillospiraceae bacterium
TGGCGACCTATAACTGTGTGCTAAGCACACAGTTATTCAGTAAGCATTAAATTATAATGGGGTGTAGTCATCGCAAATTGGCAGTGACTACACCCCATAGCCTAATGATAAAAGTGAACTACTATGCCCCTTAGGATTTATATTTCATCTTTTCTCAAAAGGCTAGTATTTAATAAATATATAACTACTTTGACAAAGTTTTGTTATAGACCGTTTCCTCTATAATGGTGGATATCCACATATCTACATCACCATAAACCATTGCCACAGCCTCTTTTACTCCATCACTCATTAGGCTACTAGCCTGTGCTTTTGCCTTGTAGAAGGCTTCCTCTGCCTTATTAGCGTCAAAGTCACCACTGGCTTTAAGCTGACTAACAAAGGTTTGTGAAACCTGATTAACACTGGAAACCACTGCGTTAGTAGCAAAGGCTATATACTCCTCTAGCTGTTTGTTATCAACATTTTGGCTGTATTTTTGTACAAATATAGGTAGGTTATCTCCTAGAAACTTCACTACTAGGGGCAGTGCCACTACCAGTACAATTTCCAGTAAACCTTCAAGTAACTGAGAAAAATCCATAATTAAACCGAGTCCTTTCTTTTACTTAACATAATTTTGGGGTATATTCTAGTATATGTTAAGGGTGGGGTAATGGATACAATCTAATAAGTGCAAAACATGGTCATATATATTCTGTAAAAAGCAAAAAACCACCTTGTTGGTGGCAGATACTTTAAGATATTATATTATAATTATATTATATTATCTTTGGCTGTGGTTTTCTGGGGCTAGATAGTCCTCTTTATGATAATATTCATTAAAGATGTAATCATCAATATCACCCTGTGGCAGAGGTAGGGAAACTTCCTCTCTAGGCTGGGGAGAATTCTCATAAATTAACTGGTAATATGCCATAGTAACACCTCCTTATATATTATTATATGACAATGGTGTAAATTTGATACCAAAAATTTCTGCTACCCTTGTTTAATCCTTAAAATTACTATATAATATCTAAAGATAACTGATATAATATAATATAGTATAAAAAACCATAGTTTTAATTAAATACAGGTTAAATTTAAAATTTACTAATAAGAAATAAGAGGTGATTAGGTGGATATACTGAGTAATCTGTGGCAGAGTATGTCTGATGGCACAGTAACATTTATAGGTATCGGACTTAGCCATATAGAACTAATTAAATCTGCTGTAAAATCAGGGCTTAAAGTTTCAGCCAGAGATAAAAATACCCTAGCAGATTTAGGGCAGATTGGAGAAGAGCTTACAGCTATAGGTGTAGAGCTTATTCTGGGAGAGGGCTATCTGGATAATTTAAAGGAAGATGTGATATTTCGCACACCGGGATTTACCTACTACCACCCAGCCTTAACAGAGGCTATAAACTCAGGTAGCAGAGTAACTAGCGAAATGGAGGAGTTTTTTAAACTAGCTCCTTGTAAGATATTTGCCATAACAGGCTCCGACGGTAAAACAACCACCTCCCATATAGTATCAGCACTAATGGAGGAACAGGGTTATAATATCCACCTAGGAGGGAATTTAGGTAGACCACTACTACCTGTAATAGATGAAATTTCCCCAGAGGATATTGCAGTAATCGAGCTATCTAGCTTTCAGCTTATGTCTATGAATAGCTCCCCAAATATTGCCCTTATAACCAACCTATCCCCAAACCACCTAGATGTTCACAAGGATATGGAGGAGTATCTGCTATCTAAGGAGAATATCCACCTTCATCAAGGTGCTACCGACACATTGGTGCTAAACCTAGATGATACTATTACAAAAACTAGAAATATAATCCCTAAAGGCAAGCTAAGGCAGTTTTCCTGTTGTGAGAAGGTTTTAGAGGGTGCTTATTTAGATAATGGTGTTTTAACTTTAGTTAAGGATAATAAGGAAATTCCAGTAATACACAGGGATAAGATACAGCTAAAGGGCAGCCATAATGTAGCTAATTTTCTAGCTGCCATGGCAGTAACTATGGACTATGTAGAGGAGAAGGCTATGGAAGTGGTAGCCACAACCTTTACTGGGGTGGAACATCGCCTAGAGCCAGTAAGGGAGCTTAGAGGGGTAAGATACTATAATGATTCTATAGCGACTAGCCCAACTAGAACTATAGCAGGTATCGAGAGTTTTAATGAATCTATGATTATTATTGCTGGTGGCAAGGATAAGAATGTACCCTATGATAGCCTCGCAGAGAAGTTTATCCAGAAGGTGCGACTTGTTATCTTAACAGGGGATTCCTCAGTAGCTATAGAACAGGCAATAAGAACACATAAGGATTATAAAGAGAATAAACCTGTAATAATAAATGCCATAGATATGGCAGAGGCAGTGGCTAAAGCAGAGGAAAATGCCTGTGAAGGTGAGGTAGTAATACTATCACCAGCCTGTTCTAGCTTTGACAGATATAAGAATTTTGCTGTTAGAGGTAGGGACTATAAGAAATTAGTAATGGAACTAAAGTAGGATAAGGTGTAGCTTTAAAGCTATCACCTAAAGATAGAAAGGAATTAAGCTATGAACACAACAGAGATGCTTATAAAATTTAGCAATACCAGTGGGGTATCAGGACTTGAGAATGTGGCGATGGAATATGGAGTAGAACTGCTTTCTCCTTATGGCAAGGTGGATACTACCCATCTAGGTAATGTAATCTGCACAGTAAAAGAGCCAGTAGAGGGTAAGCCTCATATTATGTTAGTAGCACATATTGACGAAATAGGCATGATAGTAACTCAGATTACTGATAGTGGATTTATCAAGGTATCCAATGTGGGAGGGTTAGACCGTTCCGCCCTACTATCTGCACCAGTGGTAATTCACGGTAAGAAAAATATAAATGGTATAATCTGCTCTACACCACCCCACCTACAAAGTGGCGATGTAAAGAAACTTCCTACAATGGAGGACATTTACATTGATACAGGTTATAGCAAAGAGGAGCTTTCAGAGATAGTAGCCCTAGGCGATAGAATAACCATGAAATCCACAGCAAAAGAAATGCTAGGTGGACTGGTTACAGGGAAAGCCATGGACGATAGAGCTGGTTGTGTATCCCTAGTTAAAGCACTGGAATATCTACAGGGACAGGAATATGATTGTGGTTTAACAGTGGTATTCTCAGGTATGGAAGAAGTTGGAGCACAGGGTGCTCAGACAGCCACCTATATTGTAAAGCCAACCCATGCAATAGCAGTAGATGTAAGTTTTGCCCATACACCTGATGCCAAGCCAGAGAAATGTGGCAAACTATACGGTGGTGCAATGATAGGTATAGCACCTATACTGGATTACACTATGAGCCAGAAGCTAGAAGAACTAGCTAAGGAAAAGGAAATCCCATACCAGATGGAGATTATGAACGGCAGAACAGGCACCGATGCAGACAAGGTGGCAATAACAGGCACAGGGGTAAAAACAGCACTGTTATCTATACCACTAAGATATATGCACACAGCTATAGAAACACTGGCAGTTACCGATGTAGAAGCAGTAGGAAAGCTAATGTGTGAATACATCAAAGCCCTATAATAGTTATAAAGAAAGGAAGTTAATACTGTGATTGATAATATAATTAAACTATCCCAGATTGCTGGGGTATCAGGTAGAGAAGAAAAGGTTGCAGCAGAGATTTTAGCACAGCTAGAGGGAGTTTGCCATACCCATGTAGATCCACTGGGCAATATAATCGCCTATAAAGAAGGTAAAACTAAAGCTAATAAGAAAATCATGCTGTCGGCACATATGGACGAGGTAGGATTTATTATAACCTATATAGATGGTAGTGGACTGCTTAAGTTTTCCACCTGTGGAGGTATAGATGCTAAGGTGGTAGTAGGCAGAAGGGTACTAGTAGGGGATAATAACCTAGTAGGACTTATTGGCATGAAAGCCACTCATCAGAAAAGCCAAGAGGAAAAGGACAATGCACCTAGCCTAGATAGTCTGTATATTGATATTGGGGCTAAGGACAAGGCAGAGGCTGAAACATTAGTTAAACTAGGCGACCGAGCAGTATTTGACTGTGAGAAGGTGGAGCTAGGTGGTGGCATGTTTGCCCATAAGGCACTGGATGACCGAGCTGGCTGTGGACTGATGATAGAACTGCTAAAAAATTACGATGAGATTGATTACTACTGTGCCTTTACTGTACAGGAAGAAACAGGATTAACAGGAGCTGTAGTAGCTGGAAACACTGTACAGCCAGATGTTAATATTGCTATTGAAACCACCACTGCTGGTGATGTAGGTGGGGTGCCAGTGGACAAGCAGGTTTGTAGAGTAGGTAGGGGGCCTGTGGTATCCTTTATGGATAAAGGTACTATCTATGACAGTGAGCTATACCACAGTATTACAAACCTAGCTAAGGAAAAAAGTATCCCAGTACAGACCAAAGAAGGGGTATATGGTGGTAATGAGTCCAGAGCTATGCAGGTAGCAGGTAAAGGTGTAAGGGTTGCAGCAGTTTCCATGCCTTGTAGATACCTACACTCTGCTTATTGTGTGTTAAAGGACAGTGATATAACTGATACCTACAAGTTACTAGAAGCAGCTATTCCAATGATTAACAGCCTATGATTAGATTAGCAGATAATACAAAAGACACCTTGTGGGCAGCAGAAAAATCTCCTATAATAGGCAGTAGGATACACACATTGTTTTCGGTATATGGCAACGATTTTGATTTTTTAAAAACTTGGCTTTGTTATGATAAGTCTAATAACATATCTGGTATTATGTCCTATCAGGGTAGAACAGCTAATCTGGTAATGGATGATAATATGGATATGGAGGAGCTGGGAGCATTTCTTTTAAATAGTAGTTTTGATAGTTTAGAGGTAAATCTTCCACAGGGTAATATTATAGATAAAAAGCTAGGTGGCAGTGGTATCCCTATTAAAAGCATGGTGCTAACCACCACACCTAACCCACAGCTTCCCAAAGGTATAACTATTTCAGTAGGAACACCTAAGGAGGTATATAAGCTTATCTGTGATAGCTTTGAGGGTTTTGAGGAAAATAATCTTTACCCTAACTGGCTATACGATACCCATCGCAGGGTGCTAAGTGGCAATGCTGCCATCTACCTACTGTGTAAAGATGGTTTTCCTGTAGCCACAGCAGGCTACTACTTCTCCAGCCCAAAATACGCCACGATATCCAGTGTGGCAACAGATGAAAAACACCGAGGCAGAGGCTATGGCAGAATATTAGTGGAGTATATCTCCAAAGAACTTATAAACAAAGGTAAAACCCCCTATATAATCGCAGCCAGTGATGGGTTAATGGATTACTATGGGAAGATGGGGTTTGTACCTATAGACACAGGAATTACTTTTTCCAAAGAGGGGAACAACTAGATAATGAATGAATTTTTTAACATAGATAGCAGTATAGTGGAGTATGGGGAAAGCTGTGAAAAACAGCTACTGGAAGTTTATAGTGATATAGATAAGGTAGCACAGCACAATACATATAAGGTAATGAGTGCTTTTTCTAAAAATCGTGTAAGTGAGAACTGTTTCTTTGGCTCTACAGGATATGGTTACGGGGATAAGGGCAGAGATGTGCTAGATGCAGTGTTAGCTGAGATTTTTGGTGCTGAAGACGCCCTAATTCGCCATAGCTTTGTGTCTGGAACCCATGCTATTGCAGTGGCGCTTTTTGGCATACTAAGACCTAATGATATTATGGTTTCCTTATCAGGTAGACCTTACGACACCCTACATGGTGTAATCGGTTTATCAGAGGAGGAGGGCAGAGGCTCATTAAAGGACTTTGGCATACACTACCGACAGGTGGATTTAATGGAAAATGGCAGAATGGATATAGAGAAGATAAAAACCTCAGTTTCCGACGCTAAAATTGCCTATATCCAGCGTTCTAGAGGATATTCTCTGCGACCATCTATTACCATAGAGGAGATTGCAGAGGTATCAAAAATTGTCAAAGAGATTAACCCTAATATTATTGTAATGGTGGATAACTGTTATGGGGAGTTTGTAGAGAAGAAAGAGCCTACACAGGTAGGTGCTGATATTATTATCGGTTCTCTTATAAAAAACCCAGGTGGTGGTATTGCCAGAACAGGTGGATATATTGCCGGTAGAAAAGATTTAGTAGAGCTGGCTGCTTGCAGACATTCTACAGCTAGTACAGGTAAGGAAGTAGGCTGTACCCTAGAGGAAAGTCGCAATATGTATATGGGACTGTTCTTTGCCCCAACAGTGGTGGCAGCAGCACTGAAGACTGCTTGCTTAGCTGCTAAGATGCTACAGGGAAAAGGCTATCAGGTTACCCCACTGCCAGAGGAATATCGCACCGATATTATTCAGGCAGTAACCCTAGGAGATAGAGAAAGACTAGTTGCTTTCTGCCAAGGTGTTCAGAAAGGCGCTCCAGTGGATTCCTTTGTAGTGCCAGAGCCTTGGGATATGCCAGGGTACACCAGTCAGGTAATTATGGCTGCTGGTGCCTTTAACGGTGGGGCTTCTATTGAGCTTTCTGCTGATGCGCCACTGAGAGAGCCTTTTGCAGCATGGCTACAGGGAGGGCTTAACTACCCATCAGGTAAACTGGGGATACTTCTTGCTATAGACTCAATGGCACAGCGAGGATTATTATAATAAGCAAAAGTTAAATTAAATATTCTATAGACAAGAGCAAAACTAATCTTTGATACTATATTTACATTAATAATGATGAGTATTGTGTATTTTTTCTATCTTTGCTCATGGCTAATATTCTAACATAAGGAGGGGAAATTTTGGATTTACTTAAGCGAAGCTGGGCTGTAGTTGACCTAGATGCAGTGGAGGAAAATGTAAACAATATCCGTAAAATCATTAAAAACCACTGTATGATAATGGGTGTAGTAAAAGCCGACGGCTACGGTCATGGAGATAGATATATTAGCGAACAGCTGGTAAAACAAGGTGTAAACTGGTTTGGAGTATCCAATCTTGACGAGGCGTTATCACTGAGGAAACAGGGGATATTCCATCCTATACTGATATTTGGCCATACACCGACTTCTTTTGTAAAAACCCTTAATCAGTACAATATCACCCAAACTATATACTCCCTACAATATGGACAGCAATTAGCAGAGGCAGCAAAGGAAGCCGATGTTACTGTAGATGTTCATATTAAGGTGGATACAGGTATGTCCAGACTGGGATTTGTAGTGGTAAATGGACAGTTTGATAGCTCTATAGAGGAGATAGCCACACTGTATCAGATACCACAGCTAAAGTGCCAAGGGATATTTACCCATTTCCCTGTGGCTGATGAGGAGATAAAACCAGCTAAGGACTTTACTAAAGCTCAGTATAAGTTATTTAATAAGGTAATTGCTAAGCTAGAGGAAAAACAGGTAAGTTTCTCTATAAAACACTGCTGTAATAGTGCAGCTACCCTATGTTATCCAGAGATGCATATGGATATGGTGAGAATGGGTATAGTAACCTATGGTTTATCACCTAGCCCAGACTGTAATAATCTAATGGATTACCGTCCAGCTATGGCACTATATTCCTGTATAACCATGGTTAAAACCATAGCAGAGGGGACTTCTGTAAGCTATGGCAGAACCTATATATCACCATCACAGCGACGAATTGCCACTGTGCCTATTGGCTATGCTGACGGTATCGAAAGAGAGCTTTCTAATAGAGGCCATATGCTAGTTCACGGGGTAAAAGCTCCTATTGTAGGCAGAGTTTGCATGGATCAGCTTATGTTAGATGTTACCCATATACCAGAGGCTAAAGAGGGCGATGTAGTTACCATAGTGGGCAAAGATGGTGATAATAGCCTATCATTTGAGGAGATGGCTGATATTGGTGACACTATAAACTATGAGAAAATCTGCATTATCGGTAAACGAGTACCTAGAATATATAAAAAGCATGGCAGAGAAATAGGCGTAGTAGATTATATAAGAAGCAATGTGGATTTGTAGGGTAATGGCTCCTTTGGCTTATTATACCCCCGTGGTTTAATTATTTATATGTAATTTAATGAGGTAGCAGTATGTTTGAAGGTGTGGACTTAGATAATTTTTGGGATAATTCTCATGTAAAGTATGGTAAAGATTAAAATATAGATCGTCCCCTAACAGAAGAACTTCTTTTAGAAATTCAGGAGGAAATCTGATATAAACTTCCTGAGTCCTATGTTTTCTTAATGAAGAGTAATTAGAGATATAAAGAAAGACCACCTGTTTTCACAGGTGGTCTTTCTTTTATGGGTTACTATTATATTAAATAATAGTGGGTTTATCCTAGTATTTATCCTCTGCTCCAGTATAGCTCTGTCCAGTTGGAGTGTCCAGTGCTGGTGTAGGTGATGTAGCAGATAGATATAGCTCAGAAAGATGTGGGGAAATGGTGAAATTAGCCACTAGATCTTTAAGCTTAAATGCCTGTGAGGACAGCTCGTTACTTGCAGAAGCACTTTCCTCAGCTGTGGCAGAGTTACGCTGTACAACCTGAGAAATCTGATCTATACTGTTTTTAACCTTGTGAGCACTTTCAGCCTGTAGGGTGGAAGCATCTGCGATGCTCTCTACTAGTGTGCCTAGCTCTGTGGCATTAGATAGGGCTGCATTAATAGACTCAGAGGTTTCAACAGCAATCTTATTACCCTCAGATACTACCTTAACAGTTTCTTCAATTAACATAGCTGTGTCCTTAGCAGATTGAGCTGACTTAGTTGCAAGGTTTCTAACCTCGTCGGCTACTACTGCAAAGCCCTTACCTGCTGATCCTGCTCTTGCTGCTTCTACAGCTGCGTTTAGAGATAGGATATTTGTCTGGAAGGCAATATCATCAATAGCCTTGATAATCTTGCTGATTTCCTTAGATTTATTGCTAATATTACCCATGGCATTAACCATCTCTGCCATCTGTACCTGACTTTTAGCCAGTGCACGGTGGGAGTGTTCGTTAGATTCCTTGGATTTCTGGGAATCTAGTGCAGTTTGGGTAATCTGCTCGTTCATCTGGTCAATAGTCTGACACAGCGCATCAATAGATCCAGTCTGCTCAATAGAGCCATTAGCCAGTGAAGTAGCACCTGCTGCCACCTGATCACTACCAGAACTTACCTGTGAGGATACTAGGTTAATCTGTGAGATTGTACCAGAAAGGTTTTTCTGGATTTTATCCACGCTTACATATAAATCGTGGAAATCTCCCACATAATCATACTCACTGCGTAATGTAGCTGTTAGATTACCATTACCCATAGACTCTAATGTGGTGCTCATATCGCTAATCATTGAGGAAAGGGTATGGGTTATTGACTTAGTTGAGGTTGCCAGCCGTCCTGTTTCGTCATTTGAGTTAATCTCAGGTACTGGAGTATTAAGGTCACCAGCAGCTAGTTTATCCAGTCGCTCAGCACATAGGGTAATAGGGTTGGATATACGCTTAGACATTACTGATACTATCACAAAAGCAACAACTAAACTTGCCAGTGCAATACCGATTATCTTAATAATGGATTCTGTCATCTGAGATAGGAATACATCCTGAGAGGCAGAGATAAACACCGACCAACCATTGGACATAGGTACCTGAGCATAAGCCATGAATTTATCGATACCATCATAATAATAGCTGCCAAAACTCTCATTACCTGCAATAGCATCTTCCATTAATAGGGCAAGATCTGTTAGTTCTGCATTAGTTTGTGCAAGCTCGATATTATTAGTTCTATTATAAACTTCTTCTATATTTGTGTGGGCAACAAAGGTTCCGTATTGGTCTAAAACTCCTGCTGTACTGCCTTCACCAATCTTGATATCTTCAATAAGGTCGGAGAATACGGCTGGATCAATACTAATAGCTACACACCCATGAAATCTATTATTGCTATCATATAAAGGCGCAGCAACAAACATATCAAGACCGCCTGTAGTAAGGTTTACCAGTGGGTCGGTAACGGTAATAAGACCTTGGTTTTTTGCTATCTGGAAGTACTCTCTGCTAGAGGCGTCTACACCTGTGTATGGCACCACACCGTCTGCCCCTAAAACATAAACCCCAGAAAATCCATGAAGCTCTGCTAAACTCTTAGCATGGGCTTGTATCTGTCCGTTTACCTCAGCGTAGTTAGGATCCGTAGGGTCGCTAATAACACTATTAAGTATAGGGTCATTGGCAAATTCCTTAACCATATCTTCGTAGTTATATAGCTGACTTTGGATTAAAAGACCTGCTGTCTGTGCACCAGCTTTCATAGATTCCTCTAAAGCATACATGGTGCTATTATAGGTGCTGTTAATTGAGGAAATACCTATTACCAGTACAACGGCAAGTAATAAGCATAGCATGGACACTAAAATTTTCTGTCTAATTGTTTTCATAAATAATACTTTCCTTTCTCGTTTGGCCTTAATTATTTTAATGTTACTGTGGTGTATCTCTTGTTTAGATTTTAGAGATAGCAAAATAAACGGACATAAAGGATGGATTTAAAGTGAATTATAATGACCTGAAATAAGAGTGATTATTAAATGTCCATGCTTATTTTAACTTGTTTCAGGATAAATTACAATACATGGAAATGAAGGTGATTTTCAAGTTACACAAAACGGATTTTGTAATATGTAATATTGTAAAATTATTTGATTTATCTGTAGAAAATTTAACTGTTCCACTAACAAAAATTAACGAAATACTGGTAATTTAAAGCAAAAAAATGGTTTTCATAGGTTTTTGTGCAATATGATGAAATATTTTGTATGTCATAAATTTATGGGTTTTTCCACAGGTTATAGAGCTTTAGTGGGTGATATAAGGGTAATGTACTAGGGATTATAAATAATTTGCCAAATGCTAAATTCTCTAAGCCCAGTAAAAAGGTTATTTACCAAATGTTGGGGTAAAATTATATGGGGTGCCTTTCCACGCCGTCGGCGAGGGAAG
>CAYJEQ010000082.1:0-8914 GCA_964369235.1 uncultured Oscillospiraceae bacterium
TTAGCTATAAAGCTAAAAAAGAAATATAAAGAATAACTGTGTTAGGGGGAGGCGAGAGCCTACCCCTATACTTTTTACATATAAGTAGTGAAAAATCCTCCCCACTGTGATAAAATATTAAAATAATCATATTAACAGCAGTGAAAGTGAGATAGATAATGAAATACTTTGATAGTCATATACATAGTAATTATTCCCCAGATAGTAGGGCAGATATAGAAAAGACCATTGAAATAGCCTGTGAAAAAGGTGGATATGGTATAGCTATTACCGACCATCTTGAGTTAGGTGGTGATGATTGGGATTTTTGCAGGGTAAATATTCCAAAATCAGTGGAAAAGGTAAACTCCTTAAAAGAAATTTATAAGGATAAGTTAATTATATCCACAGGGGTGGAGCTTTCCCAGTCTACCTATTATCCTGACCGTAGTAAAGAGATGATGGGTAAGTTAAAGGTGGATTTTATACTGGGAAGTTGTCATGGGCTTAAAGGTGAGCCGGATTTAATGCTTACACTGCCGGACAGAGATATACATAGTATGTTAGAGGGGTATTTTCAGGTGGTAGAGGACATTGCCACCTATGAAGATGTGGATATTATGGCCCATCTAACCTATCCTTTAAGGTATGTGGTAGGTAATTTTGGTATAGCTGTGGACATGGCTAGATATATGGAAAGGGTAGAAAGAATACTAGAGATAATAATTAAAAGAGGTCTTGCCTTAGAGATAAACACCTCAGGATACCGTCAGGCTATAGGAGTACCTATGCCAAGTATGGATATTGCAAGACTTTACTATAATATGGGTGGTAGATTAATAACCCTAGGCTCTGACTCCCATAGGTCACAGGATGTGTACCATAGTTTTGATAGAGCCTCAGCAGAGCTTAAAGAGATAGGATTTACCCATTACTGTTACTTTGTAAACCGACAACCTAAACTCCTTGAATTGTAATACTGCTAAAAAACTAGACTTAAATTTATATAAAAGAGATAAATTTCTATACTTATAAGAGATAAAAAAGTGAAATGACAACGGAGATTAGGGGAGAATAAGGGAGTATAAGGGAGAATAAGAGAGCAGTGCCCAGTGTAAATTAAATTTTTGCAAAAAACTATTGACACTGAGCCTTAAAATACATATAATATAACTTGTCGGTTTGACCAGCATTAGTATGGCGATACCGTCATACAGGTCGAAATACACAGATCCGTTATCTAGTGTATGAACATTAAAACAAAAAAATCAGGAGGTAAAGACTATGTCTACATTTATGCCAAAATCCGGCGAAGTTAGCCGCAAATGGTACATCGTTGACGCAGCAGACGCACCACTAGGTCGTACAGCTGCAACAGTTGCTCACCTACTAAGAGGTAAGCACAAACCTACATTCGCTCCACATGCAGATTGCGGAGATCATGTAATCGTAATTAACGCTGCAAAAGCTGTACTAACAGGTAAGAAGCTAGAGCAGAAATTCTATCGTCACCACTCCGGTTGGGTTGGCGGCCTAAAAGAAATCAAGTACAAATACCTAATGGAACAGAATCCAGAAAAGGCTATGATGCTTGCAATCAAGGGTATGCTACCAGACAACACTGTTGGTAGAAAGAGCCTAACAAGAGTAAGAATTTACAACGACGCTAACCACAATAATCAAGCTCAGATGCCTGAAGCTTGGACAAAGTAATCGGAAGGAGGATATAAACTATGTACAATTCTAAACCATATTACTACGGTACAGGTAGAAGAAAACACTCCGTAGCGAGAGTAAGAGTATACCCAGGTAGTGGTAACATTACAATTAACAGCAGAAATATCGACGATTACTTTGGTCTTGAAACACTAAAGCTTATCGTTCGTCAGCCACTAGAGCTAACAAGCCTAACAGAAAACTTCGACATCATCTGTACAGTAACAGGCGGTGGTGTTACAGGTCAGGCTGGTGCTATCAGACACGGTCTATCCCGTGCTCTACTACAGCACTCCGACGAAATGCGTCCAATCCTTAAGAAGGCTGGATTCCTAACTCGTGACCCAAGAATGAAGGAAAGAAAGAAATACGGTCTTAAGGCTGCTAGACGTGCACCACAGTTCTCCAAGAGATAATTATTATCTTTCGAGATACAACCTATTTGTTTATTTCAAAAGACTTCCACTTTGTGGAAGTCTTTTTTATTTACTTCATAAGGTATAGATGATATAATGTATTAAGAACAAATCAAAATATATTTATGAGATGAGGAAAAATTATGAAAGTTAAACCTACATCTACAGATAGTGCTGGAAATGGTTACTATAGAGGTGATGACGGAAATTATTATTATGGTAATACGAAAAATGGCTATTTAAAAGAAACTCGTCAAACAGCTAAGATAAGAATTAAAAAAGAAAAGGCACAAGCAGAGAGAGAAGTAAGTAAAAAAAACCATCGAGAAAATATGAATGCTGCTATGTTATCATCGGGATATGTTGGGTCAAATGCTGCTGTTGTGATTGGACCAATTTTACTGATTATTCAGCTTGCAATAGCAACAGGGATAGCGCTTGCTGTTTCTATAGTTATTGCACCTGCAATAATGTTTAGAGCCTGGATAGGACTTTACGGAGGCTTATTTGACAGCTTGATGACAGAGGGGTTAAATATAGTAACCATACTGTTCTCGATACCGCTGGTCTTATGTCTAATAGTTTTTATTAGGTTTGCTATTGGCACCATAAAAACTCAAAAACTCTACATTATTCAACTGGTTTTAAGTTATATTATTTTATGTATACCCTTTGGGATTATGGGAGCAGGAGGGATAAATCCCATTGTCGAGGGTATTGTTCCTATAAGTGAGCTTATTTTCGCTTGGTTGTATTCAGCTATAAATTTATCACTTTTCCCAGTATTTGTATTGGTGCTTCTTAATAAGTTTGGTAATAAAATTCAAGGATTTGCAATGAAGGTTGCAGGTAAAACATAGCCTGAACTATATAGTGAATAATCTATTTATAAGGGAGAAGGGGCTAAGGTTTTGGGATATAAATAAAATTTTAAAAGACTTTCACTTAGTTGGAGGTCTTTTTATGTATATAGGGCATATTATGTTGAATTGGAATTGTAGTTTATAATAAAAATCCAGTCCTATCAAAGGCACAGGTTGATGATACACTACTTGAAATTGTTGAATATCAAGTTAAAAGTTGACATTAATAGATATTAGTGATATACTGTCTACCGATACAATAAGTAATATTAAAACTTGAAGTCATATAAATGTCACCCAAGATAAAATTGTAAAATTTATACATTGTCAAAGATAAGAAGTCATTAGGAAAACCTGAGTATACAGTCAATGTTTGAATAGGATTTAATTTTGAAAACTTCTCTCAAAAATATGATATTTTCTGTAAGCAAATTTTTACTTTGGAATATATTGTCACAGAGTTTAATCTGTGTAAGACACCAAGTGTTTACTTTTATAGTTTTAAAAGGTTTGCTGCATTATGTGGCAAACCTTTTTCTTATGTATAGATTACCAATTTATTATAAAATGTGAAGTAATTTCTATATTTATAAAACTTTAGGTTTATAGATAGTGTAAGGCTATCTTTAAATAAATAAATACTGATTTTGACTAAAAAGATGAAATCAGAAAGGACTGGTCATATTTATGGAAAACAAATTAGAGAAAAAATACGGACTGATGACAGCTATTGCTATGGTTGTGGGCATAGTTATCGGAAGTGGCGTATTTTTTAAAGCAGAGGCAATTCTAATTGCCACAGGAGGAAATCTACCACAGGGTATTCTAGCTTGGATTATCGGTGGTCTAGTAATGATTATATGTGCATATAACTTTGCAATACTTGCTTCTAAACATGAGAAGGTAAGTGGTATAGTTGACTATGCTGAGGTAATGGTAGGTAAAAAATACGGTTACTTCTTCGCTTGGTTTATGGCTACTATCTACTATCCAACACTAACCTCTGTGTTAGCATGGGTATCTGCTAGATATTTCTGTGTGCTAATGGGCTGGGATATCGTAGGTGGACAGGCAATGGTAATTTCCTGCTTCTTCCTAATAACCTCATTTGTAATAAACACCCTAGCACCTAAAATCGGTGGGAAGCTACAGGTAAGCACAACATTTATAAAACTTATTCCACTGTTTCTAATGGCTATAGTAGGTACTTTTACAGGACTGCAAAATGGTCTGCTAGTAGCTAATTTCAGTGGCGAAATCATCGGAGAAGTAAGTAATAACCCACTGTTAACTGCTATAGTAAGTACAGCCTTTGCTTATGAAGGTTGGATCTGTGCTACTAGCATTAACGCAGAGCTAAAGGACGCAAAAAGAAATCTACCTAAGGCTCTAATCGGTGGTACTCTACTAGTTATAGTGGCATATGTACTATACTATATCGGTCTAGCTGGTGCAGTAGAAAACCAAACCCTAATGGCTATGGGACAGGAAGGTGCTAAGATGGCATTCTCTGCTGTATTCACCCAGACAGGTGGAGTGCTGCTATTTGTATTTGTTGTTATCTCCTGCTTAGGTACACTAAATGGACTAACAGTTGCTTGTACTAGAGCATTCTATGCAATCGGTGTTCGTGGAGAAGGCCCAGCTCCTAAGATGTTTGCTCAGGTTGATCCTGTTACAAATATGCCTTCTAACTCCTCTATTATAGGTCTATTCCTATGTGGTGTATGGTTACTGTACTTCTATGGTGCTAACCTAGATAGCTGGTTTGCTCCACTGAGATTTGATAGCTCTGAGCTACCTATTATTACAATCTATTCCATGTACATCCCAATCTTTGCAATGCAGATGAAAAAAGCAACAGATCTATCCTTTGTTAAGAGATACCTAGTTCCTCTAGGTGGTATAATTGCATCTCTGTTTATGGTGTATGCAGCTATAGTTTCCCATCAGATGGCTGTTGTATATTACCTAATTATCTTTGCTGTGATTATCGCTTACGGTTTCATGGTAAATAAACCTAAGGCTAATAGCTAATATAACATAATAATAAAAAGGCTACTACAGATAAGAAAATATCCGTAGTAGCCTTTTGTAATGCAAATGAATTGGTTACATATCAATTGTCAGGGTACCTTCCCTCGCCCACGGCGAGAGAAGGTACCCCATATAATCTTACCCTAACATTTGGTGATGAACCAAATGTTAGTCAATGTTAAACTTACTTTGTAAAATGTGTTCCCTCTGCCTCAGGGTAGTTATCTCTATCCCACTGGTGATTAGAGCGAGCAAGCTCATCAGAGGTAATGTTAAAGTATGGATACATAACTACATCTTTACCATAGGAGCGCTCGTAGGAGTCGTTCCAGGTGATGTCTATACCATACCACTCTCCACCTAGCTCAATTAGATTCCAAGAGTGTTCCTGTTTACCATCAAAGGCTGTGCCATCAACTGTAATAGTGTTAATCTCTAGCATATCCATAAATAGCTGGAAGGTGCTACTATATCCATAGCAGATGGCAACACCATCAATTAACGCTCCATAGGGATTAGCGTGATTAGGATTAGGAGAGGCATCAGGGGCGTTGCTTAATTCTTCCTGATCGTAGGAGATGTTTCTAACCATCCAGTCATGGATAGCCAGTTCCTTCTCATAATCGGACATGGAGGTATTTATTACCTCATTCATTACATCTAGCGCTTTTTCGTATACAGCTATATTAAGAGGGGTTAGGTGGGAGTAATCTCCACTATCCCAAGTATACATAACTTCATCATAATCATATCGATCATCTTCAAGAGGTATTGGGGTTTCTTCTGGTTCTGGTGTTTCCTCTGGCTCATCTCTATCATCGTCTACTGTTGGTGTTGGGGTTGGGGTAGATGTTGGATGAGGGTCGGTGGTGTCTGTGTTATCCTCTGGAGGGCTGGTATATAGGATTATAGGTGGGTTTTCTGTAAAGCAAGCATCAAAGACATCCTGTCCTAACTGAGGGTTGCTACAGAACATCATAGCCACATAATTGCCATTAACGGATATTATGCCATTTTCCACCATACTAGCTTGAGTAGGCTCATAACCTACAAAGCTACCCTGTCGGTTTTCCTGATAGGTTTCTAGAGTTTTAGCAGCAGTTTCGGCATCCTGTGGGCTATCAAATCTAAAGAGAGCTATCTCGTCAGCAGACATACCACCAGCATAGGATATAATACCCTCATAGATTGTAGAGGAGTCTATTTGGTAATATTCGCTTACATACTGGCTAAAGCTAGTATCAAGAGAATTAAGCTGCTGCATTTCTGGTAGGTTTTGTTGGCTGGCATTTAATATGTCAAAAATCTCCCTAGTGGATATAGTAGGTTCGGATAGGTTACTAGTGCTACAACTAGTTAGAGTAATAGTTAGGGCTAAAACTAGCAGAATTTTTTTAAATAGCATAGTTACACTCCTTTTTATTTATATTTATATTATTATGTTATCACAATATATAGTTAATCTAGAATATTCTACCACAAAAGTTGTGATAAAGTAAAGGCTATGGATTATACTGTATGTAAATAAGTTATGAACATACAAGGCTTGTTTGTACTAATGTTACAGTATGTTTATTGACTTAATAGGTATAAAAAGCTATAATTATTATAGATTGCACAGTGTATATATACATTTGTATAGCTAAGAAAGAGGAAATCAATGAAAAGAATTTTATTTGCCTTTATGGCTGCAACTATAATATTAACAGGTTGTGGCAGTGAAGAACCATCACAAAACCCAACTCAACAAGCATATATAGCAGAACAAGAAAAACAACAAGAGCAAGCTGAGGAAAGCCAGATTGTATCACCAATGGTAGCAGATCCAGAGGCTGCCCTAGAGGAGATATATAAAGATGTTGAGGTAATGGGAATAGAACAGCCAGATCAACAGTATCTTGATGAGGTATTAGGTTTACTTAAAGATGTAGATTATAAGGAAGCTTATGTTAATCGTGCCGATGGCAAGTACGGTGTGGCAGATATATATATAATTAAGCCAACATCAGGTCAGGAAGAGGTTGTTACAGAGAAACTAGAGCTTATTAAAGAAGCAAGAATTAAGGAGTTTGAGGATTATAATATCTTTAATTCCTATGAGATTGCACAGGAAGCACCAATATATGCCCATGGTGAGTACATAATAATGGTAATGATTGAGGACAGCCAAGGTGCTGTAGATATAATTAGCAGTTATATCCCTCAGTAGCTAATTATATATTAGCAAAGTAGAAAGGATAATCTTTATAATGGAAGATAAACTATATAATAATGAAATAGCTCCCCAGCGTGCCTTATTAGTATCGGTGGATTTAGGTGAGTATGATGTGGAAATATCCCTACTGGAGCTAGAGGAACTTGCCCACACTGCTGGTGCAGAGGTAGCAGGTAAGATTACCCAGAAAAGGTCTTCCCTAGATACAGCAACCTGTTTAGGTTCTGGTAGAATGGAAGAAGCAGCAGAGTTTTGCAGAGAGAATAATGTAGATCTAATAATATTTGACCATGAGCTATCAGCATCACAGATTAGAAATATCGAGAAAATCAGTGGGTGCAAGGTAGTTGATAGAACCATGCTTATCCTTGATATATTTGCTCAGCGAGCAAATACTGCTGAGGGTAGATTACAGGTTGAGTTAGCACAGCAGAAATATCTTCTACCTAGACTTTCAGGTATGGGTGAGGGACTTTCCCGTCTAGGAGGTGGTATCGGTACTAGAGGTCCTGGTGAAACCAAGCTAGAAAGCGATAGACGACATATTAGAAGAAGAATTACCCACCTAGAGGAACAGATAGAGGAGATGACCAAACATCGTCTGCTAATTAGACAGCGCCGTAAAAAAGACGGTGTTAAATCTGTTGCCATAGTGGGATATACCAATGTAGGTAAATCTACACTACTAAACTCCCTAACCGATGCTGGGGTATTAGCAGAGGATAAACTTTTTGCTACGCTGGACCCCACAGCACGAGCAATACTTCTTCCCAGTGGTCGCAGTGTAATGCTTGTGGATACAGTAGGGCTGGTAAGAAGGCTACCCCATCACCTAGTGGCTGCATTTCGCTCTACACTAGAAGAAGCCTCCTATGCAGATGTAGTGCTTAATGTATGTGACGCAACTAGTGAGGAGATGCAGGAGCAGATAGAGGTAACGAGAAATCTACTACAGGAGATGGACGCTGGGGATACCCCAATGATTACTGTATTAAATAAATGCGACATGCTAAATGAACTGCCAATTGGTATTACAGGCAATGTGGTGATGATTTCGGCAATGGAGCATAAAGGTTTTGACAAGCTGTTAGAAGCTATTGAAGGAGCCCTAGAGCCTACCCATAAACGCTGTCAGCTACTAATACCTTATACAGATGGTGGCATTATTAGTGATATTAGAAATCTAGGGACTATCTTCTCAGAAGAATACACTGAAGATGGCACATTAATAGATGCCTTAGTGGATATAAAAATCCTACACAGATGCACCGACTATTTCCCAGAGTAATACATTATAGGTGTGGTAGAATTTAAGGATTCTACTGCACCTTAAATAAATTTTAGATATTTATCTATTAAAATGAAAAAAACTATTGACTTTTAATGATAAATATGATAATATATCTAAGTTGCAAAACAAATGCGCTTGTAGCTCAGTTGGATAGAGTATCTGACTACGAATCAGAGGGCCAGGGGTTCGAGTCCCTTCAAGCGCGCCACTAAAAAAACCAGTACGAAAGTACTGGTTTTTTTGCGCACTTGGCCAATCAGCCTGCGCCTTACGGCTTGACTTCTTGGAAGGGACACTTCGCCTACAAAACAGTCCACTGGACTGTTTTGCTTAACGGCTACGACTTCAAGCGCGCTGCTCTGCTTCGATATCCGTCAGCGCCTTTGGCTGGACTGGG
>CAYJEQ010000082.1:9014-10716 GCA_964369235.1 uncultured Oscillospiraceae bacterium
GACTGGGTCGTCAGCGCCTTCGGCTGGACTGGGTCGTCAGCGCCTTCGGCTGGACTGGGTCGTCAGCGCCTTCGGCTGGACGGATAAGATTTGTCTTTGCCTTGGATTTTCTATTATCCTTGGCTTATTTCTTTGTGTGTGGTGTATACTATTTGGTATTCTTTTTTATTGTTTGTGGTGAATAGTCGCCATAGTTCTATATTGGGGGTGAAGGTGTCTGAGAAGGTTTCTAAGATTACTCCATTATTAAATACAATTTTCAAATCTCCTATTTGGTTTGTTTGGGCAGTTTTTACTATTAATCCTGACATTAACTGGTGGTTTTCTTGTAGTGCTTTAACCTTTTCGTCGTAGAAATTCCAACCTTGTATATCATAATCAAAACCTTCTGGTGGCTCTAGTCCACCACAGGGGTTAAAAACATCTCCGTACCCAATACGAAAATTTGGGTTATCAGGTTGCCAAATTCTAAAGTTTGACATAATGTGGAGGGCGTATTTAGCTTTGATGATTTTTTCCCCTTTATAGTTAGTTACTGGTATTAAATCTCCTATACCAATCCAACATAAATTTATTGATCTACCTATATACTGAAACTTTTCTCCAATTAGATCCTTTACATCAATCATGTATTATGACCATTCCTTTCTCTTAGTTTGCAATGTTTTAGGCGATATTGCATTGCCAGTAAACTGGCATTAGGAAAATTTCACTCTCTTTCAGTGAAAAGCCTCAAAACTTGCAGTTTGAAAATTTTATCTTCAAACTTTATATTCCTTTATTATTATAGTTGCTTTATTTCCTGTATTTCTATAATTTGTCCTGCAAAAATCTCTAGGGCAATGGTGTCACCGGACTGAAAATCGCTACCAGGTTCTAATATTTTAGTAGGAAAGCTTTTAGTAAAACTCTTAGAATTTCCATCAGTATATGTTAACCTATAGTTAGAAGGTCTTTTATAATGGGAAACATACTCCAGCTCAACAAATGTTGCCTGTAAATGCTCAGGGCCAAATATAAGGCTTTTTCCACAGGGGTAAAGTATATTACAAACAAAAAAATATAATGCTACACAATAGATAATAGTAGCTCCTATGGTCATAGTAACATTAAAAGAAGTAGGTGGAGTAGTAAAGAGGTTGTAAACCATCATACAAAGCATACAAACCATAAAAGCAGACAGAATGCCTATAAAACCAAATCTCAATATAGAAACTACATAGGCAAGAATAGTATTGCTTGGGTAATGAATTATAGAAAAAACAACTAATGCTGGAATAGAAAAGAATTTTAGTAAAAACACAGCCATTTCAGTATCGTTATGATTGTATGAAAATCTTGGCAATCTCATAATAGAACTCCTTATTATAATAATAAATATCTAAAATTTATCTTAAATAAGTATATCAAAATCAAAATAAAAAAACAATTTTTTAAAAAATATTTTGCAAAATGTCGAAAATTAGCTTAAAAACCCTAAAGAAAAGCAGTCATAAACCTACTGTTTAAGAGGGTTTACAATTTATTTTAATTTTTTCAAAGTTTTTTTGCAAAAAGTGTTGACATTTCGATAAATGGGTGATATAATAATTAAGCGCTCAAGAGAGAGATACACACTTGAAAGCACGCACTACGGTGTAAGATGACCCACTAGCTCAGTCGGCAGAGCACTTGACTTTTAATCAAGGTGTCCGGAGTTCGA
>CAYJEQ010000083.1:0-10564 GCA_964369235.1 uncultured Oscillospiraceae bacterium
GCTTCTCCCCTCGCAACCTTCGTAGAATGAGAGAATTTTATAACACCTACAAAGATAGAGCAGACTTATTAAACCTTACAAAAGAACTTAGTTGGACAATAAATTCTGTAATTTTAGAAAATTGTGATAACTATGATGAATATGAATTTTACCTAAAGCTTGCCATAGCTGAAGATTTATCCAAACTAAAATTACTAGCTGCTATTTCTGATAAAGCGCACCAAGCTCAAACAGAAGAACAAGCAAGCGATTGTGTGGAGCTGTGTGGCGATTTTAAAATGTCAGAGGCATACACCACCAAGAAAACTGTTAAACACAAATTTAAGGCATTTGTGACAAGGTGTGGATATTATATTCAAGGGAGTGATCCGCCCAGTTGCTTACTCTCAGCAGAAAAGATGATTAATCAGGTTATATATTTTGGTATCAATAATAGGCCACTATTCTATTTGAGGATTTAAGTGCTAAGTGCAGAAAAATTTGTATGTAATTTTTAAACAAACAAATGTATTTGTAAGCATCTTCACTTGCAAAGTATCGATGTCATTTGGTATAATGAGATATATTAGTATTAATGTTAATTGAGCTCCTATATTCAATCTGAAAGGGATATAAAGATGTTTAAGTTTTATTATGATGAATCAGAACATAGTAGGAAAATAAATCAAATAACAATAGAAGCTGAAAATTATTATGATAATTTTGTTGCTGGTATTATTGGATGGCGAGAAGATGAAGAGAGCAAATTCGAAAAAATATACTTAGCATTTGAAGAGAAATATTCTGATAGAAAGTCTAAAGGAGAACTTAAAAGTAGTACGATTAAGCAAAAGCAGTTAGCTTATGGATTTGCTTCTTTAAATAAGGCAAACGTAGAATTTCTGAGTGATTTTTTTGATTTATTTTCAGATGAAGTTCATTACTATTTTTCCGTTATAAGCAAAGTAGAGTATGTCATTCTGCAACTGTTTAGAAATTATAATAATTCTGTCTTTGTTGATATTGATGCAATGAAATACTCCATCACAAAAGCAATTTTAGTTTATCGCCCTAAAAAGGTTATTGATTCAATATACAACAATCCACAAAATTTCGTTGCTGAACTTATTAATTTTTTCAGCGAAAGAATAGAGATAAATAAAGCTAATATTAACCTGAAACATCAGGAAAATGAGCAGTTTAGTCAGATCATTTATTTATTAAAAAATATAGAAGATTTAATAACTCTTAACTGGGATTACCATATGGGGTTTGATGGATTCAAAAAATATTTAGATGAAAAATCTATAATTGATTATAGATTAACGCTTGATGGTGAGGGAGAAAAAGAGAACACTCTGAACGCTGCCAAAAATGTCGGCTTAACTAATGTAACAGAGATAGATTCTACTTTATGCTTCGGTGTAAGAATGGCAGATATGATGACTGGTATTATTTCGAAGATAATGAAGCAGTTATTTAATAGTTTGCATAGTAACTCGCTAAACAATATTTTAGAAAAAAATCTTTTGGACAAAAACTGGTTTAAGTTGAACACCGAACAATTTAAGCTATATAAAAGGCTATATACTATAGTAATGGAATATGATCATTATTGGTATAAAACATATTCTGGAATTTATTCCGACGATTTAATTTCTTTTATTTCACTACTTCAGTATATTAATAATTATAGCGAGGAACAAGAGCTTAACAACAATAATTTTGACATGCATCCCGAATATTATAATGCACATGCGTGTCAAGCTTTAGCTGATCGCTACACTCAAATGAAAAATAAATTGCCAGTAGAGCCTCTACCTAGAGATGGAAAAGATTATTATTTTAATGCTAGAGGTGCGATAGTGTATTATGATAGCAACAAGCAACCAAAACTAAGATTGATAGATAATAAATGGAAAGGTCTTGTTATGTCGGTAGGTTTTAACAAATCAGGGAATGCATTAGTGACAGTGCATGAAAACGATACAAATATCTGCTATAGGCTTCCTGTGGAGTTAAGGGAGTGGGCTGAAACTCGTGTAGCATTTGCCAATATGGGAGATAATATATTCCCTTGTGAAGTTGAAATTAAGAGATGTGGAGATAAGTACTTCATAGACCTCCTATAACTTTAAATGAAATAAGTTATAATTAAAGGGACTATATAATAAATGTCATCATTCAGATATACATCTGTATGTTCGGCTTAGAAAGAGAGGTAAGTATATGGCTCAATCAATTTTATATTATCCTTCAATAAACATCGAAGATAGTGAATGGCTTAGAAGTGCGATATTATATTGGGATGAAATAAACTCAATTGTTCCATATGAAGACTATTTTGAGTTTTCTCCTGCACTACTGTATTTAGAGAGTATAGGACAGTATAAACCTATTTATCCAAAGGATGTATTCTTGTTAGAT
Source organism: uncultured Oscillospiraceae bacterium (assembly GCA_964369235.1). Taxonomy (GTDB): domain Bacteria; phylum Bacillota; class Clostridia; order Oscillospirales; family Ruminococcaceae; genus CAYJEQ01. Next base: position 2,407 of record CAYJEQ010000083.1, read on the forward strand.
AATACTAATGATTTTACAGAAGTAGTAAAAAGACATTTTAATCGTAATTTTACTGAATTAATTAACACGAATCAAAATCAGCAATTATCAGAGGTGTTGCATAGTGCAGACCTAGCAACACTTATACACTATAAGAAACTTCCAACCGAAATCTTGGATTTTTTCACTAATGAAGGTATTATTAATATGGACTCTGAAGGTTGGCGTAGGATGAATTGCGAATTTGCTTTTCGATATATGCGCCTTTTAGCAGATTTCATAGCAACTAATAGTTTAGAAGATACCGTAATTGGTACAAATTATATGAAGAACATTAGTGAGGTATACCCACAAGCATATATGAATAAAGGTACTTCGGCTATTTCTATTACACTTGAAAAATGTTTGCCCATACCTACGATGGAAGTAGGGCTTAAAGAATTAATAGATTTTAAACAACGCCATAAGTCTGAACTTCTTCAAATAAGATTTAAAATTCGAGAATTAGAAAAAAATATTGCTGAATGTAATAATCCTGCTCAATTAAAATCAACTCTAGCTGCTTTTAGAGAAAGTTGGGAATATGAACTTGACCAAGCTGAAAAAATGTTTAAAGGCAGAAATATTAAATTTGGATTAGGAAGTCTACGATCGTTCGTGACAGGTGCCAGTCCTGTAGCCGGACTTTCCCAATGGGCTAGAGATAACAACGTTCTGAATATTCCACGAACTGCTATGGGAGTAGCAGTTGGAGTGTCAGGACTGCTTGGTGTAGGAGAATATTTACTTCAACATCGTAATCAAGTAGAGTCAATGAGACATGGCAATGGATTTGCATACATTCTATCAGCGAAAAAAGCTGGGCTTTTGAAATCAAAAAAAAATATTGATATTGTTCAATTGTAAATGTTCAATAATAAGCAAGTGACAGTTCGAATCTCCTGTCAGTTAGCCTGTAAAATAGCAGGATATACTAAATGCGACACAAGGACATGTGAATAACAGCATAGATTTGAACCTTATATGTTCAGTCTATGCTATTTTTTTATCTAAAAAGCCTTTACCTAAGGGCTTTTTTCTTATTTTGCTAAATTAACAGTAAAATAAAAAAAGAGTAAAATTGGAGATTAAAAAAACTAAAATTTAAATTAGAACCCACTAACTTTACACTTATTTTATAAATCCTTCTTGTTACCAAAGGATATAGCTTCTTTTTTTATCGGGTGTAAAGTTCATATCCAGTTCAGGGTTTATTTTGATAGTTCATTATGGTATAATTTGAGTATATTTAAATTAGCTGTTATCTAAAAATTATATAACTTAAATTTAAAAGGTGGATATAAAATGTCAGAATTAATGGTTAGCCCAGTTATAGGGGAAATAAAAACTCTGCTTGAAAATTCAAGGGCAAATGTTGTAAGGCAAATCAACAGCGAATTAATATCAACCTATTGGCATATAGGCGAAATTATTGTTCGTTTTGAGCAAAATGATAAAGTTCGTGCCGGATATGGTGAATATACCCTAAAGTCATTATCCAAAGAGCTTACAGCTGAGTTTGGTAAAGGTTTTTCAATAGCTAATTTGCAAAACATGAGAAAATTTTATAGAGAATATTCAATTCAGCAGACAGTGTCTGTTAAATTGAGCTGGTCACATTATTGCGAACTTTTAAGCATTTCAGATAAAGATAAAAGAAGTTTTTATGAGATGGAAGCACTGAATTCAAATTGGTCAGTTAGAGAGCTTAAAAGGCAGATAGACACATCGTTATTCGAAAGATTACTGCTTTCAAAAGGCGAAGTAAATAAAAAAGAAGTACTAGCTTTATCCCAAAAAGGGATGGAAGTCCAAAACCCAATAGATATAATAAAAGACCCCTATGTATTTGAATTTCTAGGTGTGCCAGAAAACAAACCTATCCTTGAAAGTGACTTAGAAAAATCTTTAATTCAAAAGATAGAAAAATTCTTATTAGAGCTTGGCAGAGGTTTTATGTTTGTTGGCTCACAGCAACGAGTAACTATTAATAACACACATTACTATGTTGACATGGTGTTCTACAATAAGCCGTTAAAATCCTATGTTTTAATAGAGCTAAAAACCACAAAATTAATGCCGGAAGCTGCAGGACAACTTAATATGTATTTAAATTATTATGAGAGAGAAGTAAACGAAGATACTGATAACAAACCAATTGGAATAATTCTTTGCACTGATAAAGATGCACTTACTGCTGAATATGCCTTAGGTGGACTTTCAAATAATATCTTTGCTTCAAAATACACATTATACATTCCTAAAAAAGAAACTCTTATTGCAGAACTTGCAAAAGTCTTAAATGATTTTGAAAATAGCGAAAATTTGAATAATGGCATATGAATTAAAAACTATTGACAGTTCGAATCCCCCGTCAGTTAGCCTGTAAAATAGCAGGACATACTAAATGCGACACAAGGACAGAAAATAGTTCACTCACTAGAGTGGGCTATTTTTTTCGTTGGGATTGGATTTGAAAATACTTTTTACATTTATTCGTGGATAATTCGTGGATGAAAATAATAAAAAATCGCCCTGTGATGGGGTTATTTTCCTTATAAGGAATTTAATAGCCACTAAAAGCTATGGTAGTAATCAGCATTTCACAACACAATCAATCAAAGGAGAAATTATAATGAATTGGAATTTATTTTGGAGTTTATATATATTTGCTTTTTCAGTGCCTATTTGGATTATTTTTTACTTTTTAGGTATTCGTAAGTTAAATAAGGGAAAGCGCTGTACTGAACACACTGTAGGCATAGTAAAGGGATTATCTGCAATCAGGTGTGGAGATGTGCCCCTGCCTCTTATACAATATGAGGTAGATGGGAAAACCTATAAGGTAACAGGACCTATGTTTAAAAGTGCATCATATATCTCGGTAAGTACGCCTTTTCAGCCTATAGAGGCAATGATAGAATCAAATCTTACTACAAGGGAGGATCTACCTTTAAGCTTAGTAATTAAATCCCATACGAATTCCTTTGCAAGAGCAGAAACAACACCTTTATTTAAGTTATATCCAATTGGATCAGAGGCAGATGTTTACTATAATCCCAAAAAGCCTAAGGAATCCTATGTACAAAGATATATTCCAGCAAGTATAGGAGTGGCAGTTTTACTAGGAGTTATAGCAATAAGTATGACAGCATTTGGAGTTTTACTACTATTGGGGCCAGAAATAGTTATGCAGTAAGAAGATAATGCAAAGACTATAGATAAAAAATAAGAGATGTATTTCCTCGCCATAAGTGAGGGAATACATCTCTTTTATTATTAATGATTACTTATCTCTAAGAGAAAGGGCGAAAGGACAAGCAACAAAATGCTCGGATCCCACATCCTGTAATACAGGAGTTTCCGCCATACAGGACTCTGTAGCGTAGTTACAACGAGGAGCAAATCTACAACCAGGCTTAGGCTCAATAGGTGATGTAATCTCACCTTTTAGCACAATGCGCTCACGCTTTTTACCTGTGTATACTGGCTCAGGTATTGCAGAGATAAGTGCCTTAGAGTAAGGGTGTAGAGGATTTGCAAAGAATTCCTTAGTTGGAGCAGTTTCAACTACATTACCTAGGTACATAACTACAATTCTGTCAGAGATATGTTTTACTACTGAGAAGTCATGAGTTATAAAGATATAGGTTAGTCCTAGCTCTTTTTGTAGATCGCCAAGGAGATTTATTATCTGTGCTTGAATGGAAACATCTAGGGCAGAAACAGGCTCATCACAAACGATAAACTTAGGGTTTAAAGCTAGAGCTCTAGCAACACCTATACGCTGTCTACGACCACCATCAAGCTCATGAGGATAGCTGTTTTCTAATCTGCGAGCAAGTCCTACTGTGTCCATAAGCTCTAGAACTTTTTCCTCTAACTCTTTGGCTGATTTGCAGATATTATATACCTTTAAAGGCTCGGATATTATCTGGCTAACGGTAAGTCTAGGGTTAAGGGAGGAGAAAGGATCCTGAAATATAATCTGCATATCCTTTCTAAGATCTCTCATTTCTTTGTGGCTAGGATCAGATATATCATTGCCTTCAAAGAAAATATGACCAGAAGTTGGATCGGTAAGATGTAGTAAAGTTCTCCCTAGAGTACTTTTGCCACAACCAGACTCGCCTACAACACCTAGAGTTTCACCAGCATTGATGTAAAAATTAACCTTGTCTACTGCATGTAGAGTACCACGAGGTGTGCTAAAGTATTTACATAGATCTTTTACTTCTAATATTGGTTGTTTCATTAGTTACCTCCTTGTGAAAACAGATGGCAGGAAACCTTATGTCCACTCTCCAGTATTGTTTCTTTTGGTGCTTCTCTATTACAGATATCCATACACTTGCTACATCTTGGGCTAAAGCTACAACCTTCTGGCAGTTCTGTTGGATCAGGCATCAGTCCATCAATAGGAATTAGTCTGTCAACATCATCATAAAGCTTTGGAATGGAGCTAAATAGTCCTAATGTGTAAGGATGGCTTGGATTTTCAAATATCTGCTGTGTGGAACCATGTTCAACGATTTCGCCAGCATACATAATGGATACAAAATCACAGGTTTCAGCCACTACCCCTAGGTCATGGGTTACTAGAATCATCGCTGTGTTAAACTTTTTCTTTAGCTCATCAATAACATCTAGTATCTGTGCCTGAATTGTAACATCTAGGGCAGAAGTAGGCTCATCTGCTAAAAGTAGCTCAGGCTCACAGGCAAGAGCCATAGCGATAACTATACGCTGTTTCATACCACCAGAGAATTGGTGTGGATATTCCATATGGCGCTCGCCAGAAATACCAACCATCTCCATCATTTCCATTGCACGGGTTAAAGCATCTGCTGGGCTTATCTTATTATGTAGTAGAACAACCTCTTGAATCTGCTGTCCAACAGTCATAACAGGGTTTAGAGAGGTCATAGGATCCTGGAAAATCATGCTGATTTTTGAACCACGGATACTGCGAATCTCTGCTGGAGTCATATCTAATATGTTTTTGCCTTCATATAGGATTTCACCACTATATATTTCACCGGGAGGATCTGGAACTAGATTTAGTATGCCAAGGGCTGTAGTTGTTTTACCAGCACCTGTTTCACCTACAAGTCCCAGTGTTGTACCACGATCTACAGATAGAGAAACATTAGTTACTGCAGCAACTACACCATCATCAGTAACATATCTGATACTTAGGTTTTTTATCTCTAATAATTTATTGTTTTCACTCATATATATGTCCATGCCTTTCTCAATTTTGAAAATTCATTTTCAAAATTGATCCTCATTTCTTATCTTTTTAGTTTTGGATCAAGTGCGTCACGAAGACCATCACCTAATAGGTTAAGTGCAAATATTGTAAGCATAATAGCAAGACCTGGGAACATTACCATGTGTGGGTACTGTGTAAAGTAGTTACGACCCTCGGACAGCATAGCGCCCCACTCAGGAATTGGAGGTGCAATACCCAGTCCTATAAAGCTAAGACCTGCTGTAGCTAGTATAGCACTTGCCACACCTAAAGTAGCCTGAACAATAAGAGGTGAGAGTGAGTTAGGAAGTATATGTAGGAATATGATTCTAAAGTCTGAAGCACCAGAAGCACGAGCAGCTTCTACAAATTCCTGCTCTCTTAGGGATAGGAAGGAAGCTCTAACAATACGAACATAGTTAGGAACACCGCTGACGCCAACAGCAATCATAACATTGGTTAGATTATTACCTAAAGCAGCTGTAATAGCAATAGCTAGTAGGATTCTTGGAATAGCAAGGGCAACATCGGTTGCACGCATGATAATTAGATCTAGCCATTTGCCATAGTAGCCGGCAATAGCACCTAGTATTACACCGATAATACCAGAAATACCAACAGCTACAAAACCTACCTGTAGAGAGATACGAGAGCCATGGATTATACGGCTTAGTATATCACGACCGAAGTTATCTGTACCCATAGGATGTTCCCATGACATGGACTGATATGTTCTATCTAGACCTACTTCTTCATATGGGTAAGGTGCTATAACATCAGCAAATATAGCTGAGAATATTAAAACACCAATTATACATAGTCCGAACATTGCAAAATTATTACGACGAAGTCTTTTCCATATATCAAGTAATTGACTGTATTTCTTTTTAGTTTTAGCCACTATTTGCCACCTTTCTTCTTAGCTCTTGTGTAGTTAGCCTTGATACGAGGATCTGCATATGCATATAAAATATCAACGAACAAGTTTACAAAAGTAAAGACAATAGAGATTAATAATACTCCACCTTGTACTACTGGGTAGTCACGATTTTTGATAGATTCAACCATAAGTCTACCTATACCTGGTATAGCGAATACGCTTTCTGTAAGTACAGCACCACCAAACATAGCACCAATCTGAAGACCGATAACAGTTAGAATAGGAATAAGTGCATTTTTAAGCTGATGACTTAGAAGAACTACCATTTCGCTTTGACCTTTAGCACGAGCTGTACGCACATAGTCCTGCTTATTTACTTCAAGCATACTAGATCTAGTCATACGAGTGATGGTAGCAGCAGTGGAAGTACCAATAGTTATTGCTGGAAGCACCCAGTGTAAAGGTGTAGAAATACCTGATACAGGAAGCCAACCTAAGGAAACAGCAAATATAATAATAAGAACCATTCCCTGCCAGAAGTTAGGCATAGAAACCCCAAGTAAAGCAAAAATCATAGATAGATTATCAAATAATGAGTATTGCTTAGTAGCAGAGATGATACCTACTGGAACACCTATAGCAACAGCAATAATTATACTCCAAAAAGTAAGGGTAGCTGTAGTTGGAAGTTTATCTAATAATTCCTCAGTAACAGGATTACCAGAACGATAGGATGTACCCATATCTCCCTGAAGTAGGTCAAATAGATAGTTACCATAGCGTACGAAGAAAGGATCATTTAGTCCCATTTCTTCTTCAAGAGCCTCAAGAGCTCCTGGCTTAGATGCGCCTTCTTCCCCAAGTATAGCCAGTGCTGGGTTACCAGGAGTGAAATATAACAATGTGAATATTACAAAGGTTACAGCAATAAGAACAGGTATTATTAATAATATTCTTTTAAATACATAGTTTAGCAATGGAGTTCCTCCTTTTATATTGATTTGTCCTTTAACACCAATAGGTGATAAAAGTAAAAAAGTGGTAATTAATGATTAAAGGAAGACCACCGAACATCAGCGGTCTTCCTTTTTTTGAAGATTGTATAAGTATTGAAAATTAATTTTCCTTACTATAAACTCTCATAAAGACAAAGTTTAAAGCATATAAAAATATTACTTAGTTACATCCTTTAGAATACTTCTGCTTGATGGATGGTTTACATAACCTTCGATATTAGAACGAACACCTGTTAGGTTTTCCTGGTTCCATGTGAAAATCCAAGGAGCATCTTCTACAACAATGTTCTGAGCTTCTCTGTACATTTCTAACTGAGCATCTACATCAGTTGTAACTCTAGCAGTGTCAATTAGTTCATCAAATCTTTCATTTGTATAGAAAGCTCTGTTACCAGCTGTACCATGAGCACTGGAGTGTAGAGTTGTGTATAGACCCTGGTCAGCAGTACCTGTTGCGTTAGACCAACCTAGGATAAACATGTCATGCATACCACTAGCTGTATCTTCAAGGTATCTGGACCATTCTACATATTCGATAGAAACAGTGATACCTAGTTCAGCAAGCTGGCTCTGTACAAGTACAGCAATGTTAGCTCTGTCCTGATTACCGTCATTTACCCATAGTGTAGTTTCAAAACCGTCTGCTAGACCAGCTTCTGCTAGTAGCTCACGAGCTTTTTCTGGATTATAGTCATATCCTGTTAGTGTATCATCATAAGCTGCTACTGTTGGGCTAATAGGACCGTTGGACTTACTACCAGCACCGTGGAATACAGATGCAACGATAGCTTCCATGTCTACACCGTAGTTAAGAGCCTGACGAACACGAACATCATCAAATGGAGCTTTGTTTGTGTTTAGACCGATGTAAGTAACAGAGAAACCAAGATCTCTGGAGATTTTTAGGTCAGGGTTTGTTTCTGTACGATTGATGTTAGATGCACCAATGTCATAAACAATGTCAACACCGCCAGTTTCTAGCTCTAGCAT
>CAYJEQ010000084.1:0-10104 GCA_964369235.1 uncultured Oscillospiraceae bacterium
TTTACCAAATGTTGGGGTAAAATTATATGGGGTGACTTCCCTTGCCGTCGGTAAGGGAAGTCACCCCAACAATTGATATATAACCAATAAAGATTACCTAAAGAAAAAGATGTATCCTCATATTAGAGAATACATCTTTACAATTTATTAATTTACAATGTCTTTTTTTGTAAAGGACAGATAGCCTATGGCTATAAGCACTAGGGCAGATAAACAGGTACCTATAAATCCTAGGGTTAAATCTAGATTTATTAACATACCCCAGAAACTATTATAGAAGGACTCTACAGATCTTACCATACCGGCATTTATATAAGGAAGCATGGTGTACTGTACAAATCCAAAGGGAGCCAGTAGGGCACTTGCTGGAGCAGCTACTAGATATAGTAGCAGGGATACTGTTAGGGTAATTACAGTGTTTTTAGTTAGGGTAGTAAGCATCATTACTAACCCTGTCATAAAGATAATACCACCTGTTACCACAATCATCTCTTTAAATAGGTAGGAGAAGAAGCTCTGGGAGGTTAATACCCCAGCTACAGAGGATACCACTGGAAGGGAAAATCCATCAAAACCATAGATTACCCCTGCTGTTAGGGTAGAAATTATAGCAGAAACTATTACCAAAGCAAAGCCTATAATAATTAGGGTAGATGCCTTGGATAGATAGATACTGCCTCTGCTTACAGGGCGAGCAACTAACATTCTAATGGTGCCTTTGGAAAACTCAGAGGAGATAATACCACTGCCTATGATTATTACAAATACAGTAATAACCACCATCATAATTTCCATAGTGTCATAGATGGTTTGGCGACCTTCGTAAACATCTTTTCCCATTAGTGGCTGATCTACCTCTATGCTGTTCCATAGGGTGTCGTAGGTTGCCTGTCGGCTTTCTAGTTTAGCATTAACAGCTCCTACATACTCCTGATAATCCTCATATAAATCAGAGCCATGTAGATAGAAATCTGCCTCACTAGAAGGGCGCTCCATTAGGAAAAGCGCCACCTGATCTAACTCTATTAGGGCGTTACTTTTCCAGCTATTATCATAGGGGATATTATTATCTATACGGTATTGTAGGGTTTTTCTATTTTCCTCTTGGCTGTCTATACGGGCGACTAAGGCGTCTATTTTATTGGCATCTTCTGGATCATTACCATCTAATAAAGCCATTTCTTCATTAGCTATACGGATATTTTCATCAATTATCTGGATATATATTTTACTGCCTTCTATATAGTCGTTATCAGAGATAACCTGCTCATAATGGGCGATGGTAGCCTTATTATTATCAATTATCTGCTGAATTTCCTCAGGGCTTGCCTTTAGTAGGCTTTCCAGTAGGGAATAGTCAAAATCCGAGCCGTTGGACAGTATAGCATCTATGGTAAACCCTTGCTGTGTTGCCTCTAAAAAAGATGTAGTGTTTAGTAGACTACGGTATCTTTCCATAAGATTAATACGCCAATCTCTAACATTCATCTGCTCCTCTGCCACTAACGTCCAGTATCTTAAATCATTCTCATACCTCATATAATCAATCTGCTCAGGTATGGTTGTTGCCTCCCTAGATAAAGAATACTCGGCTATTTCTATGGCAGAGGCACTATCCATTAGGCTAATATCATTATGGGAGGACTGAGTGGTGAACTGTATACCAATAGGTAGTACCACCGATAATAATAGTATCAGCCCTACCATTATCACCGTTTCTTTCTTTTTATATATTTTTGTAAATTCGTTTTTTATAAGTTTTGTAAACATAATAATGTGTATTCCTTTCTTAGAGTTTTGTAATTTTAGGTGGTATAATCACCTAAAACCACAAAACCTGTGTTTGAAACTTTCTTTCAAACTATCTCTCTATACTATCTGATCCTTAGAGCCTTTGGTAATCTCCATAAACTGCTCCTCTAACTCACCTTCACCAAAGGCTGATTTATCGCAGTTTATTATAGTTACCCCATTATCTATTATGGTAAACTTAGTACACATTGCTTCCATCTCGCCTAGAATATGGCTGGATACCAGTACCCCAATACCCTGTGTTTCGGCAAGGTGGGTAATCATCTCCCTAAGCTCCTTAATACCTCTTGGATCCAGCCCATTAGTAGGCTCGTCCAGTATTAATAGTTTTGGGCTGTGTAGCAGTGCCTGTGCAATACCTAGACGCTGACGCATACCCAGTGAATAGGTGGACACCTTATCTTTTATTCGGTTTTCTAGCTTTACAAAGTTAATAATCTCCTCTATTTTTTCCTGAGTAACACCAGTGTGCATATTTGCCCACAGTTTAAGATTATCATAACCACTTAGATAGCTGTACATCTCGGGGTTTTCTATTACTGCACCTATATGGCTAAGTGCCTTAGTAGGGGATTTTTTTACATCTTCTCCCATTACCACTATCTCACCAGCTGTAATCTGATACAGCCCTGCTATCATCTTTATAAGGGTGGTTTTACCTGCACCATTAGGGCCTAAAAACCCCAGTATATCCCCACTGTTAATCTCTAGGGAGATATCCTTTACTATGGTGCGACTACCTATTACCTTAGTTACATTATTTATTCTTAGTATATTTGACATTTATATGACCATTCCTTTTTCTTAGTTTGCAATGTTTTAGGCGATTTTGCCTTGCCAGTAAACTGGCATTAGGAAAATTTCACTCCCTCCCAGTGAAAAGCCTCAAAACTTGCAGTTTGAAAATTTTATTTTCAAACTTTATTATCTTTTCGTGAGCTACCTAGGTTTTTCCTTGGGTATATATAATACCACAAAATCTGTTTCTATAGTTATATTTCGCAAAAAAACCCTAAAATCTATCACTTATATAAAATTTATTGAAAAAATCTATTAAAGGCAAAAAGTTTACCACATTACTAAAGAAAAGCACAAAGAATATCTTGGAATAAGTTATGTAATATGGTAAAATATTAAGTATATTAAAAAACTAGGAGGATTTATTATGGAAATCAAAAGATACGAAGGCACAGGAAGAATGAGCAGAGCAGTGGTACACAATAATACTATATATCTATGTGGGCAGACCTGCTACACCCCAGAAGAAGGCACAAAATCCGTTGCAGATCAGACAGCAGTGGTACTGGAAAAAATCGAAACCCTACTAAATAAATATGGTTCTGATAAAAACCACATTCTATCTGCTACAATCTACATTAAAGATATGGCAGATTTTGCTGAGATGAACAGTGTGTGGGACAACTGGGTGGTAGATGGTTTTGAGCCAGCTAGAGCCTGTGTAGAGGCTAAGATGGCAAGGGAAGAAATCTATGTGGAAATCTCTATTGTTGCAGCTGTAAAGTAAAAGTATAAGTTTGAAAATAAAATTTTCAAACCGCAAGTTTTGAGGCTTTTCACTGGGAGGAGTGAAATTTTGCTAATGCCAGTTTACTGGCAATGCAAAACCGCCTAAAACATTGCAAACTCAGAGAAAGGAATGGTCATATATATGCAGAGTTTATGCCATTATAGAGGGTCTATGGTGGCATAAACTCTTTATTTGACATTGGAGCTTTTTGTGGTATACTATTAGTGAAAGTTATAAAACTTTATTTTATGTAAAAAGGAGTGCTATTTTTGTTAGATGTAATGTAATTTTGATTTGTGTAAAATCAAAATACCCAAATTGTTTAAGAGATAAAGGGATAAGTCCCTTTGTTAGTCATAGGCAAATTTTGGACTACATTTAATAAAGTGCACCCATATATAATTCTACTGTGATTTATTCAGTGGATATTTTAGTGTATAGGTGTAACTATGCACTTTTTTGTTGTCCTAAATTAATAAAAAAAATTATATAATATAAAGGATAATTACAACCATGTTAAATACCTTCAAAACTCTTGAGTTTAATAATATTTTAGAAAATCTTAGTCAGTTTGCCCTATCGGATAATGCAAAGGCTAAAATACTAGACCTTAAACCTTATTTACAGGAAAGAGAGTGTAAAAAACAGCTTAAAGACACCTCTGAGGCTAAGAAAATAATAGAAGTACAGGGCTCCCCACCAATAGCCACCATGACCGACCTAGAGGAGATACTGGAGCTTACAGAAAAAGGCGCCATGCTTACCCCAGATCAGCTAAACTATGTGGCTGGCTTTGTTCACGGTAGCAAAAGAATGGCAAGCTACCTTAAAAAAGCAGAGCACCTACAGATTAGTCTTGCCTATTATGGAATGTCCTTTGTGGATTTAGGGGATTTACAGCAGTTAATAGAAACTGCTATTGTAAATGACAAGGTGGACAGTGGTGCCTCTGCTACCTTAAAGGATATAAGAAGGAAGATAGAGAATACCAGATCTTCCATTAAAACCAAACTGGACACTATACTAAAAAGCAAAAAAGCCTATCTTTCTGACGGTAATATAGTAATAAGAAATGGCAGATATGCCCTACCTGTAAAAAAAGAGTATAAAAATCAGGTAGCTGGATCGGTTATAGATGTATCCAATACAGGGGGAACGGTTTTTATTGAGCCATCGGCAATAAATAAAATCCAAGGGGAGATAGAATACCTATTAATCCAAGAGGACAATGAAATCAGAAAAATCCTCTACACCCTAACAGCCTTTGTATATGATAGTATTAGCCAGTTAAAAACCAATATGAAGTATATGGAAACACTGGACTTTGTCTTTGCTAAGGCTAAGTATTCCATAAGTATCAGTGCTGAGGAAGTCCCTGTAAACACAGACCGAATTATTAAGATTATACAAGGTCGCCACCCACTGCTAAATCCTAATGAATGTGTACCACTGGATTTTGTCCTAGGGGAAAGCTACAGTGGTATAGTGGTAACAGGGCCAAATACAGGGGGGAAAACCGTATCCCTTAAAACTGTAGGGCTATTATCACTAATGGCACAATGTGGCTTACATGTACCGGCAGAAAAAGGCAGCACCCTTGCTATGAATGGTAATATTCTATGTGATATAGGGGACGGACAGAGTATTTCGGAAAATCTCTCCACCTTCTCGGCGCATATTACAAATATAGTAGCTATATTAAAGGAAGCCACAGAGGAAAGCTTGGTGCTTTTAGATGAGCTAGGCTCAGGTACCGACCCTGCAGAGGGCATGGGCATAGCAGTTGCCATATTAGAGGAGCTTAGAAAGATAGGGTGTTTATTTCTAGCTACTACCCACTACCCTGAGATTAAAGATTATGCTAAAAATACCAAAGGCTTAATTAATGCACGAATGGAATTTGACCGAGAAAATCTAAAACCACTATATAAACTACACATAGGTGAGGCAGGGGAAAGCTGTGCCCTATCCATAGCAGAAAGACTGGGCTTTCCAGCACATCTATTAAAAAGGGCAAGAATAGAGGCATACCCAGAAAATAAACAGCCTAAAGAGGAAAGATTTATTGGTGGAGAGCCTATGGAACAGAGCCACCAGAAGAAATCCAGTAAGATTATTAAAGATAAGCCAAATGTAGTAAATAAAATCAAAGACCAGTATGGTGTAGGGGACAGTGTAATTATAAACAGCGATAAGAGAAATGGCGTAGTTTATAAAACTGCAGATAATATGGGGGATTTAATCATACAGGTAAGAGGGGAAAAGATTAAGATTAACCATACAAAAATAAGCCTTGCAGTTAAGGCAGAGGAGCTGTATCCTGAGGGCTATGATATGTCAATAGTGTTTGACACTGTGGAAAATAGAAAAGCCCGTCACAAAATGAATAAAGGCCATAATCCAGATTTAATAGTAACCTATGATGAGTTTAGTAAGTAGGTAGTAATAAAGATAACAGGGTGTATTCCTTAGCAATAAGCTAGAGAATATACCCTGTTTTATACTTATTATATATACCCTATCGGGAACTAAACTTAAAATAGGTATTGAGCATACTAGTGATGGAAGGCACCGAGAAAGGAATGAGCATTTTTATGATTATTTTGTGGTGGATTTAATAAAGCTATCCTTTATCTTAGGATATCCTACCTTAGTAAAAGGACAAACAGCTATACAGATACCACAGCCGTAATTTTTAAATCCACTATTACACTTTTCATTGGATATACACTCCACATGTCCATGGTCATCTACTTTGCTATCCTTATAGATGGCGTCATAGGGACAGGCTTTTACACACTGATTGCATTTATTACAGAAATCCTTACCAAAGGAAAAATCCTCCCTATTATCTAGGAACTCCTCTAGGTTATCAATACTTGTATACACCACACTTAGCCTATTGCAACTGCCACTGTGGGGGGTGATTAACATTCCATGTTTTCCAATATAGCCTAAATTAGCCTTATAGCCAGCTTTGGTATAGTCGATATTCCCACCTAAGCTGTGATTTGGAATAGCGCCAAAGTTCATCTGACGCAGAAACTCCGTAGCCTTTAGACTGGCAATACCAGTATCACCATAGACCTTCATTACCTCTAGCATACAGTCCATATTAGGTAGGTTTTCGGTGACAAATTCCTTCTTATCCATATGCCTAGACATAACAATAACCTTTTTATATTGTATGCTATCACCTTTGAAAATCTCTATTTCATTAAAGGTAGCAACACCCCAACTATCCATACCTAAGTGATTGATTATATAGTCATCTAGGCTAATAAACTCCTCTTTAGTTATATGGGTTTTATAATTGGCTGTAATATTATGTGCTTTTATTACTGTAGCTGTTTTAAATACAGATTTTAAGGTAGGTGCTACCCTTGACCTATTTGTAATCATCTTACTGATATCTTTAGGCTTAAACCTTCTTTCAGGGAAGAAACCTTTAGCCTTAGAATACTGACTAGACTTAATATTTGATAGCTTATTTATAGCTTTTTGTTGAGCATTGGTTATAAATTCCATAATATACCTCCCCAGTGATACCATTGTTAAATACAACAATGTGTTGTATAATAATTTTATCATTTAAGGTTTATTAATTCAACCAACAACTTAAAGTCATCTGTTGGAAAAGGGGTAGACATGACCAATAATAAAACAAAACAGAATTTCTTTGATGCTTTTTGGAGTATCTACGAAAACACCAGAATAGAAAAAATCACCGTAAAAGCCATCTGCCTAAAAGCAGGCTATAATAGAAGTACCTTCTATGAGTATTTTAATGATGTATTTGATGTGCTAGAACAGACTGAAGATAATCTTCTGCCTAATCCTAAGGATATACCAGAGGTTTTAACAGGACAGGAGATTACAGCTTTAGATCACTTTAAACATCTGGAGTATTTTAAACAAAAGAAAAAATACCTAAGGATTTTACTATCGGAAAAGGGTGATCCAGCCTTTATCCACAAGCTAAAGATAGCCTTGAAACCCTCAGTGACCACACTTATGGGAAATTATAATAATATAGAAAACTCAGACTATATTTCCGAATATATTCTATCAGGAATGATTGGATTAATGACCTATCATATTTTAAGGGATGAACCTATAGAGGATATAGAGGTTATCAAAACCATGAGAAAACTAGTTTACACTGGTAGTAATTTAGAGAAATAGAAAGGTTAAAGTTTTGAGGCTTTTCACTGGGAGGGAGTGAAATTTTCCTAATGCCAGTTTACTGGCAATGGACAAAATCGCCTAAAACATTGTAGACTAAGAGAAAGGCATGGTCATATATATGAATTTTAAAAAGATATTTTATCTATCACTAGGTTTTATTGCTTTAGGTCTAGGGGCACAAAGCTTTATAAGGAGAATTTACAGTCCCTAACCCAGAAACAAGGAATGACCAAAGAGGCAAAAATCCGAGTAATGACACTCATTACCTTGGTTTTTGCAGTGGCAGGATTTTTCATGAGAAATACTACTGTAGGGCTGATTATTATAGGTGGGATATGGATATGCCATCTACTATACCTTTGGTATGGGATAAAACTTATCCAAAACAGTTAGTGCAAAACTAGGTAAAATTATAAGGGGTGCCCTCCCTCTCGGACTGAGAAGGAGCGCACCCCCTGATTAATATATGGGATTTTTTTAGCATAGCCTGCTAAATCTTTATTACACTATAATTCTAAAACACTTTTCTCACTATTACAAAATGCTGTAAAATCCTCTTCAAACATTGGCTTGGCGTAGTAATAGCCTTGTACAATGTCACAACCGATTTCTTTTAGCATAAGTAAATCCTCTAGGGTTTCTACGCCTTCGGCAACGGTTTTGATATTTAAGTCTTTGGATAATCTTATTACGCTAGCTACAACGGATATGCCTCGCTGACGAGTTTGTGAGTCAGCAAAAAAACTTCTGTCTAATTTTAGCACATCAACAGGTGTGTTTTTTAGCAGTCCTAATGAGCTATAACCAGTACCAAAATCGTCCATAAATACCTTAAAACCTTCTTTATGCAAATCATTTATAAATGAATTTAAATCGCAATCGGTACTTAGCATACTGGTTTCGGTAATTTCTATTCCTAGGTATTTAGGATTAACATTATATTTTTGGCATATGGCTGTAAGATTTGAAACAAAATCAGAAGAATATAAATTCTTTCTCGAAAAATTAACCGAAATGGAAAAGGGCTCTTTTCCTTCTTTTTCCCACTTATTTAGAAAATTACAGGCTTTTTCAAACATGTACATATCCAGTTTTAATATAAACCCATTTTTTTCAAAAAGTGGGATAAAATCATTGGGAGATCTAAATCCTGCTGTAGGGCTTATCCATCTTACTAATGCCTCAGCTGCAATCATACCACCGGATTTTAAATCTAATTCAGGTTGTAAAGCCATCTTAAATTCCCCGTCAGCAAGGGCTTTTTCCATAGTGTTTTCGATTTCTTTTGCTTTAATGGCATCACTTAAATATTCATCTGAGAAAATACTAGTGTGCAGCTTCTCTTCCTTGGCTTTGTGGTGGGCAATATTTACCTTCTCAATACATGTCTGAATGTCAGCAAGATCACTTGGGTTAATGTAATAAAATCCCGAAACGATTTGTAGATTGTATTTAAAATTTTCACCTAAATTCTTATATAATCTATCCTTATAATCCTTATGCCAACTGTCTGTTTCCTCATCTATGTAGGCTATCAAAGTCAAAAACTCATCATTATATATATGGGAGGACAAACAGTCATAGCTGCCACTGGGATTAATAGAGTCTGCCATTGCTTTTAGTATTTTATCCCCTTCTAAAACGCTAAGGGTTTCATTTACTAGTCTAAAGTTTTCTATGTCAAATTTAATAAGCAAAAACTTTTTTTCACTATGGTCACTTATAAATCTAGGCGCATCTAGTTTAAACTTTAGCAAAGTATTCATCTTGGTAAGAGGTGAAATATAGGCGATTTCTTCAAGATTTTTAAGATGTTTACGGCGATTTAGCCCAATGGAATAAGCAAATATACATATTATTAATACCAATGTAGAAGAAACAATTGTACTTACAATTACAATGTGGTTTGTGGTAGACTGAATGATTGTTTCGGGGATAATGGACATAATGAACCAATCTTCTAAGCCTACAGAGGAATAGATTACTCGGTACTCCTCATTATTAAACTGGATTTTTTGCTCCCCTGATAGTCCCTGAGATATATCTGACTTAAGTAGATCAAAGTGCTCATAATCCACTAGATTAAAATCAGCCATCACATCAAAGACATTTTCATGGGGTATAAAATAGCTATTATCCACACCATTTGATATTATATTACCCTTGCTATCAATTAAAAGATTAGCAAAAATCCCTTCAATAGGATTTACAAAAATATCATTAAGGGAACCTACATAATTAAGCCCTGCTAAAACTCCACGAATCTCACCATTGGCAATCATAGGGGTGGAGATAACTATGGTACTAATGTTATTGTATCCAGTGTCAATTAACTCACTTACTGTAGTTTCCCCATTCATAGCATTTTGAAAATAGGACTGGCTATAAACATCACCAACATTGCCATCACTTCCCACTGCATATCCATAGGGATTTATTACCATTACATAGTCAAAGCTGGTAGATATATAATCATAACTACCTGACTCAAAATCAACATATCTTAAATAATCCCAAACAGGCAGTAAAGAGGCTGTGGATTCAAGGAGATTAATATTTGATTCAAACTCTTGTTT
>CAYJEQ010000085.1:0-10057 GCA_964369235.1 uncultured Oscillospiraceae bacterium
CCACCTTACTTTTATCGTCAGATAAAATGTACCCACTGTTTGAATAAATTCAAACAGTCTAGGAAGATGTGAATTATAGAGTGGTCAGTCAGGGAAGGGCTATATTCACCCTTCCCTAACAACTGGGCACAGAACAATGAGATTTAGAACTCAGTCATTAACATAGACAGCCATTCTCTTGACTCTTCTTTATACAACTGTTATTTGATATTACAGAGGTTTATATTTCTGTAATATCAAAATCTTATCTTCTAATTAACATTTATCTAAAACAGCTCTCTCCCTGTCCCTAAGATTACATAGTAGTTATGACGAAAACTAAGTAAAAGTGAAAATTACCCATCTACTGAATTAAAATATCATAGAAAAAGTAAAGGTGGGAAATGCTTTGGGGGAATCAAAAGGAACTGGCTGTAAGTTAGAAACTGAGTGTATCCCCCTTTTGTCGTTTTAAGGGAGATTTTTAAGAGGGAGAATCGAAACTCCCTCTTAAATCACTTTTTGGTACCTTTTGCGTGACGGCAAAAGGTACTGGGGGATAGGCTTATAAACAGACTACAGTAACACTGCTATGGGGCAAAGCCCCTTGCTGAGGCGCTGTGGATTAGGGCTGAGTTAGTAGATTATAGTAGCAACTCCCTTAGCTGAGGTGCTGTGTCTTTGGGCAGAGTTAATCTATAGCAATAATCCTCCCATTATACTATTGCTATGATATAGATATGAGTTAATAAATAAAATCAATCACCACCTAAGAGCGAACACATAGGTTAACCCCTACATAACAACCGCAGAAATGGCAAATTTATATTATACTCCTACCTCATTAACCCAACCCCACATAAAAAAGCCATGACCGAGGATTTTCACCCTTTGCCATGGCTTTATATTGTTTAATTTGATAATACCCCTACCTTATAATAAGTCCAAACCATTAATCTCTAATTTAAACTGTAGTTTAAGGTAGTCAGCTGCACGACGACAAAGCATCATACGGGTAAGGAATATCTCAAAATAATCCATAACTGCGCAGATGGTGGTGTCAATCTTAAGATGTAGAGTGTAGGTGGCTGCCTGCTTATCCAGTATGACTTTACATTCCTCAACAGCGTAGTTAACTCTGTCGTGTATGTCAAAGGTAGAAGGATCGGTACCACGAACTCTACTGCGTCTAACATCACTTTTATCTGCAAGAATAAGGGCAGCTGCCACCGAGCCTGTTGGGGAGGAAGTGCCTTCATCGTGATTACCTATTGCCATAATTATAGTGGCAATTTCCTCAGGCGCCATTCCCATACGCTCTAATAGGGTAAAAGCCATAACTGCACCACTTTGAGCGTGGTCAATACGGTTAATAACATTTCCTATGTCGTGTAGGTAGCCAGCTATAGCAGCAAGCTCTGCTGTACGGCTGTCATAACCTAATTCTGTAAGTAAGCCTTGGGCAGCTTTTGCCACCTTGGTCACATGGGCAAAGGAGTGTTCGGTGTATCCTAGTTTTGTTAGCATATAGTCTGCTGACACTATGTAGGTCTTAATATGCTCGTTATTTTTAATATCTTCAAAGGTAATTAGTGACATAAATTTACCCACCTTTCTAAAAATAGATAGTATTTTCTTTTAAGAGTAGATTTTTTTATTAAAATTAGTTATAATATATTATACACTTAATATACCCTTAGTTAGTAGACAATATGTTAATTTTATTTAAAAAACTATAAACTACTAATAATAGGTATATTTTCATATGTTTAGAGAAAGGCAGGTTTACAATGTTTCTTCGTAAAATCCTTAGAGTTCTCTTAAGCCGAGCAGTTATAGTATCACTGTTAATACTATTCCAGCTTGCTTTTTTAATGTCTATACTACTAAGCCTAACAGAATATGCTGGTAATATTCTACTTGTATTCCAGTTTATAAGTTTTGTGGCTGCTGTTTATGTAATTGCCAAGGACGAAAACCCTTCCTATAAAATTGCTTGGGTGGTGGTAATGGTTACCCTACCAGTATTCGGTGGGCTGTTCTATTTAATGTGGGGCAACAAAACCCTATCCCATAAACAATCAAAGCAGATTGATTTTATTGAGGATAGAATACTTACAAACCTACCCTGCTCTAATAAATCCCTAAATAGCTTAAAGGACAGTGACCCACAGCTTGCCACACAGGCTAAGTATGTAATGGATATAGCAAAATCTCCCCTGTGGCAGAACACCACAGCAGAGTATTTCCATCTAGGAGAGGATAAGTATCAGGAGATGTTAGTCCAGCTAAAAAAAGCCGAAAAATTCATCTTTATGGAGTATTTTATTATTGAGGAAGGTGTAATGTGGGAAGGCTTACTGGAAGTCCTATCAGAAAAAGCTGGCCAAGGGGTAGATGTTCGCATTATGTATGATGATGTAGGTTGCCTACAAACACTGCCTTATAATTACCACAATAAACTACAGTCTTTAGGCATAAAGGTAACAGTATTTAACCCCTTTAAGCCCCATATAAATATTGCCATGAACTATCGTGACCACCGAAAAATCTGTGTAATCGATGGCAATGTAGGATTTTGTGGGGGGATAAACCTTGCTGATGAATACATTAACCATTACGAAAAACACGGCCACTGGAAGGACACTGCTGTTATGATTACAGGTAGTGGGGTGTGGAGTTTAACCATGCTGTTTCTATCTGTGTGGGACAGTGTAAACGGCATTACCAACACCGATTATGATAGCTATAAACCAACTATAGAGATGGAAAGTCAGGGATATGTTCAGCCTTATGGGGATACCCCTCACGATATTTACAATGTGGCAGAGTATAGTTATTTCCATATGATTAATCGTGCCACCGATTATCTATACATTACCACCCCTTATCTAATTATCGATAATGAGATGATTACAGCTTTAAAGCTAGCAGCTCAAAGTGGTGTTGATGTTAGGATAATAACCCCCCATGTGGCAGACAAATGGTATGTACACATGATGTCCCAAGCCTTCTATTCTCCTTTGGTAAAAGCAGGAGTTAGAATATATGAATACACCCCAGGATTTGTCCATGCTAAAATGATCGTGTCCGACGATAAGGTGGCAAGTGTGGGAACGGTAAACATGGACTTTAGAAGTTTCTTTTTACATTATGAATGTGGAATACACTTCTACCAAAGCCCAGTGGTCACTACCGTTAAGGAAGATATTCTAGCTACTTTGGAAAAATCCAAGGAATTTACCCTAGAGGACTGTAACAACATCCCAATAAGCAGAAGAATACTAAGTGCAATGCTTAGGATTTTTGCTCCAATGATGTAAGGCTGTCCATATAGGACGAAACACTGTATGTATCTTTCCAGCTAATAGGCTGGAGGGTTCATTATATAAACGCCTAATAGGCTATAAGCAAAACTTGAAAGGAAATATTTTTAAACCATGGAAATGATTGAAGTTGGATTTTTATCCATACTGCCACCGATAATTGCAATCGGTCTGGCACTAATTACAAAGGAGGTACTATCCTCACTGCTAATAGGTATATTATCAGGAGGATTAATATACGCTACACAAACAGGCATGAACGCCTTTGGTGCTGTAGAGGTAACCTTCTCCCTAATGGGAAGCAAAATTGGCGATAATGCTAACATACTGCTATTTTTAGCACTGCTAGGCTCTCTAGTAGTAGTAACTTCTAAAGCAGGTGGATCAGCAGCTTACGGCAGATGGGCATCAAGCAAGATTAAAACCAAATCTGGCGCCCTACTATCCACCTACATACTAGGTGCACTTATCTTCATAGATGATTACTTTAACTGCTTAACAGTAGGTACAGTAATGAAACCTGTAACCGATAAGCACAATATCTCCCGTGAGAAACTAGCTTATGTAATAGATGCAACTGCTGCACCTATCTGTATAATCGCTCCAGTATCTAGCTGGGCAGCAGCTATTATCTCCCAGATTGAAGCTGCGGAAGTAGCAGATCCAATGGGTGTTTTTGTAGCTTCTATCCCTTATAACCTATATGCAATACTAACTCTGATTATGGTGTGTGTAATCTGTCTGTCCAATCTAGATTTTGGGCCTATGACTAAGTTTAACACCCTACAACAGGTAGATGCAGACAAGGAAAACTCAGAAGAAGTTAACCTAAAAGGTAAAGTTCGTGACCTTATTATCCCTATTGTAGCACTTATTGTATTCTCTGTAGTAGCTATGCTATATGTTGGTGGATACACCATTGGTGGTGATATGTCCATTGCCGAAGGTTTTGGCAATACTGATGCTTCTGTATCCTTAGTATATGGTGGCTTTGGGGCTTTAGTAGTTAGCTTTATCCTATACATCCCAAGAAAAATCATGACCTTCCATCAGTTTATGGAGTGCATTGTTGAGGGTATCAAATCTATGGCTGCTGCCTTCTCCATTCTAATTATGGCTTGGACAATTAGTGGTGTTTGCCGTGATCTACTAGGCACTGGTGAATATGTAGGTGAACTGGTTAAATCCAGCAACATTCCAGTATTTATCATTCCAGCTATTGTATTTGCTGTAGCCGCTTTCCTATCCTTCTCCATGGGTACTGCATGGGGTACATTTACAATCCTTATCCCTATTGTTGCTATTATTTGCAGCGAATCTGCACCAGAACTACTGGTAATGACTCTATCTGCTACTCTAGCTGGCTCGGTATTTGGTGACCACTGTTCCCCAATCTCCGACACCACAATTCTAGCTTCCACAGGGGCTGGTTGTAACCACATTAACCATGTATCCACCCAGATACCATATGCAGTGGTAGTTGCTGTGTGTAGCTTTATCGGTTATATCGTTGCAGGTCTAACCTATAATATGGGTATAATGACCAATATACTAATTACCCTAGCAGTATCCATCGGTCTGCTAATAGTTACCCTAAAGGTACTACACAAAAAATTTGCTTAAATAAAGCTATATAAAGCCTGCTGAACAACCTAAAAACACACTTATAGGTTTATTTAATATGTTTTTGGGTGTTTCAGGG
Source organism: uncultured Oscillospiraceae bacterium (assembly GCA_964369235.1). Classification (GTDB taxonomy): domain Bacteria; phylum Bacillota; class Clostridia; order Oscillospirales; family Ruminococcaceae; genus CAYJEQ01. The sequence goes on from CAYJEQ010000085.1 coordinate 5,008, forward strand.
TGCAAAGTTTTTAATCCATTATTATAAAAACTTTGCACTCTGAATTCATTTATAAACCTCAAAACGCCCTTGTTTTGAGATACTGTGTGCTTAGCACCCAGTTATTCAGTAAGCATTATATAATAATCCACATCTCAGTATTAGAGGACGGTAGAACAATTTAGATTGTTCTACCGTCCTTTTTGTTTTTTGCCACTGTTGATATTATATGTAGTTAATTAAGGCTATGTCTTTAAAAAAGTTGTTCTATATCAACCCATATAATTTTACCCCAATATTTAATAAAGAAGCTAAAAAGTCTATAAATATAGTCAACTACCAGTTGACTTAATAAAATCAACTGATTATTCCTTTATTTTTCTGAGGATTTGATTTATTATATAGGTAGGTAGCAGTAATCAAATAGGTAATTCTTAAGGAGGTAATGTTGTGAATCAGATAGAAATAGGAAAATTTATTGCTAATCAAAGAAAAGAGATAGGTTTAACCCAAGCACAATTAGCTGAACAATTAGCTATTACCAATAGGGCTGTTTCCAAGTGGGAAACAGGTAAAAGTATGCCCGATGTATCTATAATGCTACAGCTATGTGAAATCTTAGGGATAACTGTTAACGACTTATTATCTGGAAAGAAACTAAATACCCAAGAAGAAAAAATAGAAAATGAAAAACATATACTATCAATGTTACTGGCAAAAAAGGAGCTTAAGCGAGTTAGAATGTGCGCAGGTGTATTAATATTTGTGGGACTGACTCTATCCACTTCCTTCACATCTATAATGGCAGAAACTTTATTTGAAAAAACCCTAACCTTTACCATTGGTGCTGTAGCTTGGGGCTATGGGGTTTGGCTTAATCTTAAAATTGCCAACACACTTAAGGATATGTAGAGGCTTTCGCTAGGAATATAGTTAGTTATTTAGCAAATGTTGTGGTAAAATTATATGAGGTGACTTCCCTCGCCTAGGGCGAGGGAAGTCGCCTCAACAATTAATATACAATCTTACAGTTATGGAAATAGGCTTTTAAAACAAACTAAACAGGGTATATTCTCTCCAACTAGGGAGGGAATATACCCTGTTATTTAATAGATGATAAATATTAATCATCTTTTTCCTTATGTATAACAATATGGAATTTCTCATCAGTTACGGTTACCAGTGCTCCAGAGATAATCTGTCCAACTAGATTTAGTTGGATTTCATAATCAGGATCGCTTTCCCCTAATAGCTCCCAGAAAGTACCTGTGTAGCCAATGTTTCTATCTACTGGGTTTAACAGTTCTTCCAGTCTATCTACCTTTCGTCTAAATTTAGCATCGTAATCACCCTCTACGGTAATGGTAAACTCCTCATGGTCATACTTAATGTTAATAGTGATGTCATGGGCCCCTACACTAAAACAAAAAGCCTCCAGCTCATCGGTGATTTTAGAGATTTTTCTGCGAAGATGTTTCATGATAATATTTTCCTTTCTTGTGGCTTATATGAACTAATCATATAAAACCTAGGTGGTACTTATGCCCACCCTGTCACCAAGGGATTTTTTAATTATATAAAGCCTGCTGAACAACCCAAAACATACTTATAGGTTTATTTAATATGTTTTTGGGTGTTTCAGGGTGCAAAGTTTTTAATCCATTATTATAAAAACTTTGCACTCTGAATTTGGAGTATAGCTCCAAATTCAGGCAGGCTGTCTATCAATGCACCTGTTAACCTCAAAACGCCCTTGTTTTGAGGTTAAATCGCCACAATATTGTGGCGATTTGTAACTGGGTGCTTAGCACCCAGTTATTCAGTAAGCATTATATACCAGCACTATTCTTCGGAAATTCTTAAACTTTCGATAATAGGCACTAGAACGATACAGATAAGCCCTGCTGCAAAGCCATTATTATATAGGTTCATCCAGCCATGAATCATACCTACATCACGAACAACTGCCGAGTGAATCATACCAGCAATAATCCCCCATAGTACCCCAAACTGCCCTGCAATAGGGGCAAGTCCAGTGGAGAATAAAGCAGCTAGTACCATAGCAGGCTCGGTTAACTCCCAAGGCATTAATAGGGAGGCAATAACCACACCACCCATAATGGGGAGAACATTTCTCAGATGTTTACCCATAGCACCAAATCCCACCACTGTAAGGATTCCTCCTACAGTGGGGCCGTTAAGGTGGGCGCCGATAACTAGAACATATCCTGTGCTAAAAAGTCCTAGTACAGCCATATTCATCATGGTAACAGCTAGGCCATCTAGCACAATAAAGTCAGCAACAGCACGACCGGAGTGTTTATGTAGATGTCTAAAGCCATGTATATTAAATCCATTTAGCCAGTAGCCATATATTAGCATGATAGCAAATATGGCACCTAGTAGAATTGTGATTTCTGTATTATACTGGGTGCTCCACGCTCCATGAGCAGAGAAAGTATACCCCATAGATCGCAGTACCGAGGTTATTACCAGCCCAATAAGCCCTGCTGCAAGTCCAACATTATAAAGGTTATAACCTTGGTGGACACGGACGGTATGGGAGGCAACTGCTGGGATAATAAATCCAATAAGCATACCCATAATAGAGGTGGCAACAAGACTTTGGAATCCATCCACCTGTAGCACATAGGCGATTTCGGTAACTAGTGGTGCAAGGGTGGTGCCAAACATCACCGAGTAAACATATCGCCCGAAAGGTTCTTTCTGGAATTTGGCATAGAGCCAACCTCCAATTAATATGGGGAATATATTGTATATATTCTTACCAAAGAGGGCAAAGCCTCCCATAAGAAAAACAGTGGCAATACTTATGCCGGTATAAGGGATTTTTGACTTAGAAAAAACAATAAGGGTGACTATCATAACTAGCCCAGCATTTAAAAAAGCTCCCCCTATGCCTGCAATATGTATATAGTCGCTAATAAGCCCATCTTGGGAGCTAATAATTGTGGAGAGTCCCGTTATAGCACTTTGTGGCCCTGTAATAGCCAAACCAAAAATACAGAAAATTAAAGAAAGTAGTAAAAGCATTCTAAATATCTTGGTAGATGTGTGCTCTAGGGACAATCTCGGTCGTTTTTCGTTATTCAAACTGGTTCCTCCTAAAAATTATTATATGTAGTGTTGTGGGACACTACTTATTAAATTGTAACATAAGGATTTATATTAGTAAATAGTTAAAATCTGTGCTAGGACATTCTATAAGGTGCATAGTATTAATTTGTAGCAAGCCACCTACTAGTAAATCCCTATACAGGATAATAAGTAGAGTGGTACAGCTATAATTTACAGTAAAGGATGTGATTTTACGGCTTATTCTCAGCTAGAGCTTTTTGCTAGGCTTATTCAGTGCGAGGCAGGTGGCGAGGGGGAAAACGGCATGAAAGCTGTTGCCTGTGTAGTAATGAATAGGGTAAATGTTACCTATGGTGAATATGGCAGAACCTGTCCCGATATACGGCGTGCTATATATCAGCAGGGGCAGTTTGACTGTGCTAGGGAAACTATTAATAGCATTTACAATCCCCAAAATGTCTATAACATGGCACCAGAGCAAATTCACTACGATGTTGCAAACTGGGCAATAGCAGGCAATAGACTTACTAATCTAGGTTATGCACTATGGTATTTTAATCCTTTTGTGCCTACCTGTATAAAGAACTTCCCCTCTCCTGTAGGTGAATTTGTCATTAGAATAGGAGATCACTGCTTTTATAATCCCACCGACCAATATGCACTAACCTAAAAATCAACTTGTACAGTGGTTTGCACCTTGGTCAAATATTTATGGCTGTGGCTACTATATAGTAGTAGGTCAAACCCAGAAAGGAACACCAATGGAAAACAATTCTTTTATGGCTGATGCCACCCAACTTAAACTACTTACCTCTCTACAGCTAAACAATATGAACTACACTGTAAATCCTGATGGCTCTATTACAGTGGCTGGTTTTACAATTCCCCCTACAACGGATTTTAGTGGAGAGGAATACAATGGCTCCATACAGCGTATACTATCTGAAAATATCGGCGAATATGTTCAGGTAGAATTTCTCATAGGTACTCAGATGATGATGCAAAAACAAGGTATTCTCTACTATGTAGGGGTTAGCTATGTGACACTTTATGATGACAGCACCAAGCATTTTGTTACCTGTGATCTATTCTCTATTAAGTTTACTAATTTCTACCAACCAGGACAGCGTCCTAATAATGTAATGCCAGCCCAAGGCAGAGTAAACCAGCCTCGCAACATAAGAAGATAGCCTGTCTATTTTTGTTAGACGATTTTCCATTAATAATTAACTATAGTTAAAGAGCATGGTATAAAAAACCACGCTCTTTAGCTGTGTTATATATGGATAAGCTCATCTATATAACTTTAGAAATATCCTCTGCCCACTGGGAGATTATCGATACTATTCGGTAAGGGCTGGGAATAAGATGGGTATACTGTCCATTTACAAGGTTTTCCACTTCATCTGCCACAGTGTCAGAGGTGTACTGCCTAGCAAGCTCTACAAAGTTTTCCCCTATGTTATACTCCCACTGTGGAAAACTAAGTTCAGAGGAAGCTTCACCTATATTCTCATCATAGTTACTGGTGGACATTGCTACCATAGTAAATCCCACTATGCCTACAGTAGCTGTTATAGCCAGAAAAAACCCAAATATAAAATCCCGTAACATCTTCATAAAAATGTTCATTCCTTTCTTTAAGTTTTGTGTGGTTTTCTTATAAGAAAATTTTCGGCTTTATAATGACCAAAAAGCACAAAACCCATCTTTGAAACTTCCTTTCAAACTATAACCCTTCCTATAGTTTTTCTAATATCCCCTATCTACTATTTAAAGTCTGCTGAACAACCCAAAAACATACTTATAGGTTTATTTAATATGTTTTTGGGTGTTTAGAAGTGCAAAGTTTTTAATCCATTATTATAAAAACTTTGCACTCTAAATTTGGAGTATAGCTCCAAATTCAGGCAGACTGAGTTCTTTAAATCGCCACAATATTGTGGCGACCTATAACTGTGTGCTAAGCACA
>CAYJEQ010000086.1:0-9869 GCA_964369235.1 uncultured Oscillospiraceae bacterium
GCACCCAAAACTATGCAGTTTTGTGCAGTGCGGGTTCGACTACTGTCACCCTAGGCATATTGATATGCAGTTAATATTGAGATTTATAATTAGCAGGAGGGAATATAATGAAAAAAAAACTATTAAGCATGGCATTAGCTATGGTGATTGTAATAGCAAATACTATGGTAATAAAGGCTGAGGAAAGCTGGGATTACCTAGATTGTAAATCTGCACTACTAATTGAAGAAACCACAGGAAAGGTGCTTCTAGCAAAAAATCCCAGTGAAAAACTAGCCCCAGCATCAATTACTAAGATAATGACTTTATTACTAATAATGGAGGCTATAGAATCAAGTGCTATAGCCTATGATGATATGGTTACAATTTCCCCAGAAGCTAAAATCCTAGGTGGTAGTGAGATTTGGCTAGAAATAGGTGAGCAGATGAGTGTGGATGATTTAGTTAAAGCCATTATAGTAGCCAGTGCAAATGACGCCTCGGTAGCTATGGCAGAATATATATCAGGCAGTGAGGCTGAGTTTGTAAAAGCAATGAATGTAAGAGCTGGTGAGCTAGGGATGGTAAATACAAATTTCATGAATAGTCATGGACTAGACGAAGAAGGACATTACACTACAGCAGTGGACATTGGGATAATGACTATGGCACTGTTAAAGTATCCTAAGATAACCCAGTATAGTAGTATATGGATGGATAGCTTAAGAAATGGTGAAACCCAGCTTGTAAACACCAATAAGCTAGTAAGATATTACACAGGGGCAACAGGGCTTAAAACAGGCACAACGGAAAATGCAGGACACTGCTTGGTGGCAACGGCAGAAAGAGGAAATCTATCCCTTATTGGAATAACCTTAGGCTCAGAGAGTAGCGCAGGAAGATTTGATACTGCATGGCAGGTGCTAGATTATGGATTTGCAAACTATCTTATGGTAGATGTACCAACCACAGAAGAAGTTACTAAAGACATAAAGGTATTAGGCGGTAAGGAAAATACCATAACACCCCAGCTACAGCTACCAGAATTTATTATAGCTAAAACGAAGGATAAGGATAGTTTTACAACTCAGGTGGAGCTATGGGAGGATTTAAAAGCACCAGTAGAACAGGGGCAGATAATAGGTAAGGGCAGTATAATGTTAGGAGAAGAAGTATATGAGGAGTTTGATGTAATTGCCCCTAAATCAATAGAAAAATTAAGTGTTTTTGATGGTTTTATCAGATTGTGGGCAATGGTAATAAATGTATAATAATATAATTGGGATATATAAATTTCAGGAGAAAGATTGTGAACAATGTATAAAATTTATTTTGTTTTAATAATAAACTTGCATTAGTTAATGAAATAGTGTAAAATAAAGGTAATAATCAGGAAGTAAAAAGTATATAAACTATCATCTATTTGTACATAGAGATAGGTTTTATATAAAAGATAAGTACAAGGGAGGAATTAACATGATTAAATTAATCGTAGGTAACAAAGGATCCGGTAAGACTAAGGCACTGATTAACATGGTGAATAATGCATCAAAAACAAGTAAAGGTAATGTGGTATGTATTGAGAAAGGTCAAAAGCATATCCATGATGTAGAGCAAGCTGTAAGACTTATTAATATTGAGGACTTTAATATTGATAGTTACAGATCACTTTACGGCTTTTTAACTGGTATTTTAGCTAGCAATTATGACATCACTGACATTTTTGTTGATGGCACATTTAAGATTTGTGAAAAGAATTTTGAAGAACTAAGTAAACTGATTACTCTATTAGTTCCAATTACACAGTCCTGTAATGTAGGGCTAACATTTGCACTCTCTTGTGATATTTCGGAAATTTCTGACGATCTAAAGGTTTATTCTATAGATTATTAATGTTTTTACATACGGGGCTGACATAGATGATTTTTTATCATTTGTGTCAGCCTTTTTGTATTTTGACTTTTTGCCAATAGTTTGAGTACTGTTTCTTGTGGAGGGGGGATAACACCCTGATATTTACTGTAGAGCCGTATTTTCTAGTGTAAAAAGATATAATTTGTAGTATTTTCTGTGACCTAGTGTGGGGGCGGTGCATATGATGTAATGTAGTCTTTAGCCAACCCATAACCTGATAAGAGAGGATAGGTCAAATATGGAAGATAAGAAAACAGAGCTAATTGTAAAATTATTAGAGGAGCTACAGGAGATAGCCTTAATAGATGATAAGCAGTACCAAGGGGAAGAGGGCAAGGAGGATATACTAGGGTATATCACTCAAGAAGCAAAGGGAAAATGCCAGAAAAAATGCCAATGTGAAAAGAAAGTGTGTGGTTGTGACTGTGGCTGTGGAGAAAAACCACAGGAAACTAAATGCGATCATTCTCCTAAATACAGCTGTGGCTGTAGTAAAAAGGAAGGAAATAAGTGCAATAAAAAGCCATTTCAGGTGGAGTTTGATATTCCAGCAGACAGTTGTGTAGATACAGTGACTATAGCTAGGGACGGAATTAAAGAATTTTGTATATGTGGCATTAACTGGGTTATTGCTGAGATAGTAGTTTATCTTAAATACAAAGACTACTGTGGTGTAGTAAGAGAAGATTGTCAGCACACCAGTGTAGCCTTTGCAACTTGTGAAAAAGACTACAAAAAATATACAATTTCCTTACCAAATTGCCCACAGGTAAAAACTCATTGTGGCACAGTGAGGGTATGTGGCACGGCAGAGATATGTTACTTTAGCTGTTGTTAAAAAAAGAGGGTTCTATATAAATTGTTGGGGTGCCTTTCCTCGCCGTCGACGAGGGAAGGCACCCTATATAATTTTACCACAACATTTGGTAAAGAATCGTTAAGAGATAGGTTATTTAAACAGGTGAAACACCATATATTAGGCAAGGGATTTCACCTGTTTCTTTGTTGACATTAAATGTAATATATAGTATTATTAAAATATGAAATTATTATGTAATAGTACAAGATGATTATAGAAAAAAGTATAAGCCAATTTAAAGAGTTTTGAGTTTATGGAGGATGTTATGCGCCACTTACTAGACCCTATGGATTTGACAGTTGAGGAAATTTACAAATTAATCGAAAAAGCACAAAGTATCAAGAAAAACCCTATGGTATATTCAAATATCGCCAGTGGAAAAATTCTAGCAACGCTATTTTATGAGCCAAGCACAAGAACAAGACTTAGCTTTGAATCTGCTATGTATCGATTAGGAGGCAATGTAATTGGATTTGCAACAGGGGATTCTAGCTCAGCTACTAAGGGAGAAACACCCGAAGATACCCTTAGAATGATAAGCTGTTATGCAGACATATGCGCTATGCGTCATCCACAGGTGGGAGTGCCTCATAGAGCTTCAAAAACTTCTACAATTCCGCTAATAAATGCTGGAGATGGAGGTCATCAGCACCCTACTCAAACACTGACAGACCTACTTACTATCTATAACCTTAAAAACAAATTAACAGGACTTAAGGTAGGTTTCTGTGGGGATTTAAAATATGGCAGAACAGTTCATTCATTAGTTAAAGCTATGAGCAGATATGAAGGGACAAAGTTTGTATTTATTTCTCCAGTGGAGTTAAGACTTCAGGAAGATATAATAAGAGATTATATAGAGGCTAATAATATAGAATATCAGGTAACAGACAGTATAGAAGAAGGCATAAAAGATCTTGATATTCTATATATGACAAGGATACAAGGGGAGCGTTTTGACAATGTCGAGGAGTACGACAGACTTAAGGATGTATATATACTTAATGAGGAAAAACTTGCCCTAGCTAAAGAAGATATGATAGTGATGCACCCACTGCCACGAGTTAATGAAATTTCAGTAGAGGTAGACAGCGATCCTAGGGCAAAATACTTCTATCAAGCCCACTGTGGTGTATATATAAGAATGGCGTTAATATTAAAACTTTTAGATATAATGTAGTAAAGCGTTTCACAAAAGCTTCCCACTTAATCAAATTAGGTAGGGAGGCTTTTTTAGGATTTTACAATAGCCATTCAAGGGAATTTTAGACAAAAAATTACATAAAATTACCAAAATCAAAACAATGATAAATTAATAACAACTTTGTAATTGATTAGAAAATAAATGTGTATTTTAGTTCATAAAAGGGTGTAAAAGTTTACAAAATTACACATGTTATTATGTTGACTTCATCATAAAAACATTTATAATTATAAAGGTAATATTAACACCTGTAAGTAAAGTGTTAATAAGAATTTTGGAGGATAGATTGATGATTAGTAAAAAAATAATTTTAGCTGCACTGATAGTGTCATCTCTGGTAGTAATGTCAGGGTGTAGTATGGGAATGGCGCCAACAGAGGGCGCAGCAGAAGTAGCTGCAGAACAGGAAGTTTTGGTATTAGATGTAATAACTCAGTCTCCAGAAATTAGTGATATTCAGCGTCAAGCAGAATACATAGGTAGAGTAGCACCATCAGAAACAGTAATGGTAATTCCTAAAACCGCCGGTGAGGTAACAACAGTTAACTTTGAAGTAGGGGATACTGTAAATGCTGGTGATGTGCTTTTTAAGATGGATAATACTATTGGGCTAATGCAGCTCGAACAATCACAGCTTAGTATTGACAATGCACAGCGTGCAATAGATAATATTACAGGGGTTCAGTACCAGAGCCAGCTAAACTCTTTAGAAACACAGCTAGCATTAGCTGAAAGTAGCCAAAAGTGGGCGCTGCAAACAGAGGAAGATTTTGATGAGAACTTTAGAGACTCGGTAAATGCGCTAGATGATCAGAGAGACGGGGCTAAAGAAGCTGTAGATGCAGCTAGAGCACATCACTATGATTTAATTAAAGCAGGTGCACCCGAAGCAGATATAGAAACAGCATACCAAGCATTACTGAAGGCTGAAACCACACTAGAGATGATTGAGGATAATCTAGATGGTGTTATGGATAGCAGAGACGGAACACTAGATCAGCTATATCAAGGCCTAGAAGCAAGTGCTATTAATATTGATGCCTTGGAAGAAAGCCTAGAGCTAATGACTGGTGAGCAACTAGAAGAAACTAGAGAGGGTCTTAATGCTCAGTTAACAGCAGCACAGCTTGCGTATAAGTTAACAGCTGAGCAGATTGGATATTCAACAGTTACTGCACCTGTTAGTGGTGTAATCCAGCAGGTAAATGTAGATGTACATGGTATGGCATCACAACAAAACGCAGCTTTTGTTATTGCTAGCGAAGATGATATGACAGTAACATTTAATGTTCCAGCAGAAACAGCAGTTAATATGGAAACAGGTGATACTGTTTCTTTAGATATAATGGACGCACTATACACAGGAACAATTACAGAGGTTTCAAATACCATAGATGCTAATAGTGGGCTTTTTGCTATTGAAGCTGTAATACAGGGAAGCTCTGGTGAAATACTAACTGGTGTTCAGGCAGTAGTTACAGCAACAACTGCAAAGAGCCAGCAGGCAGTGACTATACCAGCTGGTGCTGTTTACTACGACAATGGTAGAGCTTATGTATTCCAGATAGAAGACGGCAAAGCTAAAAAGTCATTTATTGAAATTGGCATTTCCAATAACGAGTCTGTAGAGGTAACCAATGGACTGACTACAAGCTCAGAAATAATAACTTCATGGAGCTCCCTACTTGTTGATGGGGTAGCTGTATCAGTTGTGGAGGTGCAGTAGTGAGATCATTAATCACACTTTCACTTAGAAGACCGGTTACTATATTTCTAGCAATACTATGTTTAGTAGTGTTTGGCGGTAGTTCTATACTAACAACACCACTAGAGTTAATGCCAGAGATGGAATTCCCAATGCTTATAGTAATTACTCCTTACCCTAATGCAGCTCCAGAAGATGTAGAAGCCCTAGTTACAAGAGGGGTAGAAGATGCCGCCGAAACAGTAACAGGGGTAGAGAATATATCCTCAACCTCCTCAGAAAACCAGTCCATGGTTATGATTGAGTTAGGATATGGATCAGATATATCACAGGCAAAGGAAGAACTGCGTGCTAACCTAGATATTGCAGCTTTTACCATGCCTGAAGATGCAGGCGACTCTATTATTGTAGAGATGGATGTAGATGCAATACCAGCAGTAGTGCTTTCAGCAACAGCAGAAGGAGATTTAGATGTACTTAGCTATGTTAATGAGTATGTTGTACCTCAGATTGACCGTGTTGACGGGGTTGCTTCTGTTGATGTATCCGGTGGTAGTTCACAGTATATTTCTGTAGAGCTTAATGCAGAGAAGATGTCCCAGTATGGACTTACCATGACTAGTATTTCACAGCTAATTGGTTCTGCTGATTTTACAATGCCAGCAGGAGAGATTTCTCAGGGAAATATAGACATCTCTATGAGAGGTGGGGTATCCTATGACACAGCAGCGTCCCTAAGAGATATACCAATCACACTGAGAACTGGAGATATAATCTACCTATCAGATGTGGCTACAATTAATCAAAAAGCAAAAGAATCCTCTAGTTTAAGCCGTACAAATGGTAGTGAAGATGTAAGTATCTCTGTTACAAAAAGCCAAAGTGCAGCTACACTGGATGTTAGTGAAAATGTAATAAAATTAATGGATGAGATAAATGCACAGGATATCGGAATTAAACTAGCAGTTGTAACCGATACCAGTGAAGAAATCGTAGCAGCAGTAGAATCTGTAATGCTTACAATGGCTTTAGGTATTGTATTTGCTATGATAGTGCTGTTTATTTTCTTTAGAGATTTTAAAGCATCACTTATTGTAGGTTCTTCTATTCCAATTTCACTTCTTGTAACACTAATAGCAATGAATTTCATGGGCTTTACCTTTAATATGTTATCCCTAGGTGGTCTTGTAATTGGTATCGGTATGATGGTTGATAACTCAATAGTTGTAATTGAGAGCTGTTTTAGAATGAGAGCAGAAGGTAAAGAATTTAAAGATGCTGCTATAGAAGGTGCTAGCATTGTTGCTACATCTATCTCAGCATCAACACTTACTACTGTAGTAGTATTCCTGCCAATGGCTATGGCTCAGGGTATGTCAGGAGAGATGTTTAGCGAAATGTGCTTTACAATCGTACTATCTCTACTAGCTTCTCTAATATCAGCTATGACTATTGTTCCACTGGTATTCTATCGTCTAAAACCAAGGGAAAAAGCAGGTGGTATCATAAACAATATGCTTGCTTCCACAGAAGCAGCTTACGAAAAATTACTGCCTAAAACATTAAAGCGCAAAGGCTTAGTTGTAATTATAGCTATTGCACTGCTAATAGGATCTATTAGCATGGTACCTATGATTGGCATGGAGCTAATTCCGGCAACTGATAGCGCATCTGTAGCTATTACACTAACAACAAGACCAGGTACTAATCTAGAGACAATTAATGAATTAGCAACACCTATTGAAACCATGGTAAGTGAGCACCCAGATGTGGAAAGCTATACAATAAGCATTAATAGTAGTAATAATAGTGCAACTATTAATGGATATTTAAAAGCTGACCGAGCTATGGAAACAGAAGAGGTTATAGAAGAGTTTAGAGTTAAAACTGCTAATCCTATTGGCTATGATATCGAAGTAGGAGCTGGTAGCAGTGGTATGATGATGGGTGGAGGCTCTAGCGCTGGTGGAGTTTCCGTATCTATTCCAATTAACGCCGAGGACTATGACCTACTAGAAGATGCAGTAGAACAGGTAGAAGCATTTATAGCAAGTAATGAGTACATAATCTCTACATCTTCACCAATAGCAGAGGGTAATCCTCAGGCTGAGATTGAAGTTGATGTAGTTAAGGCAGCAGCTAATGGATTAACCCCAGCGCAGATTATGCAGAATGTATACTCTGTAATGGTTGGTAGCACAGCATCTACCCTTAAAAGTGATGGTGTTGAGTATGACATAGTTGTAGAATTCCCTAAGGGAACTTACGAGAATGAATCCGATCTATATGGTATGACTATTACTAACCAGTCAGGTGTAGCTGTGCCACTGATGGATGTTGCAGATATTGTTTATTCAACAGCTTCTAGAACTGTTGAGAAAAGTAATGGTATATACACAGCTAATGTAACAGGTTCTGCGTCTCTTGGTGCACCTATTAATCTAAGTATAGATATGTATCAGGAAGCCTTAGCAACACTTGAGCTACCAGATGGAGTTACACTTGAGCAGTCAAGTGATACACAGCAGATGATAGAGGAATTTACAATTCTTCTTCAGGCAATTCTAACTGCTACATTCCTAGTATTTATAGTAATGGCAATGCAGTTTGAATCACCAAGATTCTCTATTATTGTAATGTTTAGTATACCATTTGCACTGATCGGTTCCTTTGGTTGTCTACTGTTATTCGGCGCTACTATAAGCATGGTATCTCTGCTTGGTTTCCTAATGCTAGTAGGTACAGTTGTTAACAATGGTATCCTACTAATTGATACAACCAATAGACTGAGAAATGAAGAAAGTAAAACCATAGAGGAAGCTCTGTGTATTGCTGGTAAAACAAGACTTCGTCCTATACTTATGACAACGCTGACAACGGTACTTGCTATGGTGCCAATGGCAATGGGTATAGGGGATTCTGGATCACTAATGCAGGGTATGGCATTTGTTGTAATTGGTGGACTTGTGGCTTCCACAGTGCTAACACTACTGCTACTGCCAACATTCTATGCAATTATTGCTAAGAAGCCAAAAAAAGCTAAGAAAAGTAAAAAGAATAAAAAAGATAAGGGTTCAAGGAATCAGGAAATCTACACCTTTGAATAAGTCTTAGAATATTCGACTAATATAATTAAACAGAGCCAAGGCAGTAAATCTGCTTTGGCTCTGTTTTGTGGAGATATATTATTAGGTGTTAAAAACTTTGCTGTAATCAATAGATGATAAGGAGAATATTCCAAAATATTTTAATTGACAATGTAGAGATAAATCTATATATTATAGTAGTGAGATTAATAGTCTGTATTTATAGTGTAGAATAAATTAGCAGATTAAGGTTTTAAATTTATATAGCTTAAATATAAAAGTTATGGCGAAGAAAGGATGGGTTAATATGAAGATACTTTTTGATTTACATACCCATACAATAAGCAGTGGACATGCTTACAGTACATTACAGGAGAATATTGTAGCAGCACAGAATGTTGGGCTGTTAGCTTATGGTTTTAGCGATCATGCTGAAAGTTTACCAGGTACTGTAAAAAACATATATTTTCATAATTTAAAGGTAGTACCTAGAGAAATAGATGGGTTACTGGTATATAGAGGTGTTGAGGCAAACATTATAGGTTATGATGGTGCTATTGATTGCGATAATAAGATGTATAAAGTAGCCGACTATATTATTGCCAGCCTACATACTTTATGTATAAAGCCAAGTGATTTAGAGGCGAATACCCAGATGCTACTAAAAGCTATGGACAATCCATATATAAAAATTCTAGGACATCCTGATGATGGTAGATACCCCCTAGATTACCCAGCTATTATAAAAAAAGCAAAAGAAAAAAATATTATGATAGAGCTTAATAATTCCTCACTAAGCCCATTTAATCCTAGGGTGGGCGCTAGGGAAAACATTATTACTATTATGGAGATTTGTAAGGAGTATCAGTGCATGGTAGTTTTAGGTAGTGATAGCCATTTTAGTTATTCAGTAGGGAAGTTTGACCAGATAATTGAGCTAATTAAGGAGCATGATTTCCCAGAAGATTTAATAGCAAATCTTAATATGAAACATCTAGATACAATTATGAGAATAGTAGATTAATGCTATATTAAGTAGTGTTTTCAAAAATGTTAGAATAAATCTCAGTCAAGACCACCCGTGACAACGGGTGGCTTGCACTAACCCTATAAGGGTATTAT
>CAYJEQ010000087.1:0-5006 GCA_964369235.1 uncultured Oscillospiraceae bacterium
GATAAACTGCTAAAAGGCTTTCATAGTTTTACCCAAAGTCTTAAGGATTCCTCTATGATAACTGCTAGAATTAATGATGATAAATTTGCTATATTTGCTAAATCATCCCTTCTAGACAACCTAGATGAGTTATCTAAGCTTAGAACTGAGCACTTTAATAAGATACTACCAGAAGTTTCTAACTACCACTGTGTTTTTAGATGTGGAAGATATGAAATAGAGCCTGGGGACACCGATGTAGATGATATTATCACTAAAGTTACCCTAGCTCATAAAAAAGCCAAAGAAACCAAATCCAAGTACCCTTATGATTACAACATAAAATTTAAGTCGCAATTAGAAAAAGAAGCAGACATTACCCACAAAATGCACTCAGCTATAAAAAACCACGAATTCCAGATGTTTTTACAGCCTAAATTCACCCTTAATGGTGAGCATCTTATTGGTGCAGAGGCTCTAGTCCGTTGGATAGAACCAAATGGGAATATGATATACCCCAATGACTTTATCCCTTTGTTTGAGAAAAATGGTTTTATTGTAGATTTGGATAGATATATACTGGGCTGTGCTTCAGCTACTATCAAAAAGTGGTTGGATGCCGGTACTGGCACAATACCTATATCAGTAAATCTATCTAGGTTAAATTTAGAGATTCCACATTTGTTTGATAAAATTCTACATACAGTAGATAGCTATAATATCCCCCATCATTTTATCGACATCGAACTCACTGAATCAGCAGCCATTGACAACCCTAGTGTAATCAATGAATTTTTTAAAGACCTTAACTCTAATAATTTTAAGATTTCTATTGATGATTTTGGCTCTGGTTACTCCTCTCTAGGTATGCTGAAAAATCTACAGGCTGACACACTTAAACTGGATAGAAGCTTCTTTTTAGATGGCACCAGTGAGATTCGTGATGATATGCTATTAGATGGTATTATTACCCTATCTCACAATCTAGGTATGTATATTGTAGCCGAAGGCATCGAAACTAAGGCGCAGATTGACCTTCTTAAATCCGTCAACTGTGATGCAGTTCAAGGGTATTTCTACGGAAAACCTGTATCTATTGCTGAATTTGAAGATTTATATGGCAGTTACCTAGCAAAACATCTACAGAGCTCCCCTTCTACACTTACAACTATTAAAAATATAACCAATAATAAGTTTGCTACTAATTTTGCCCAATGTGGTATAATAATAGTCGGTTTAGATGAGAGTTTCACTATTGTAGAAGCTAATGACAGATTTTTTGATATTATAGGATATAGCCGAGAAAAATTTAGAGATTTATATGCTAATACTGGTTTGCCATTATTGCACCCTGAGGAAGTAGCAGGATTTGTAGATTACTTTAGAGCCTCAACAACACACCCAGATAATAGAAAACTTGAGTATGTTGCAAGGCTAAAAAGTAATAATGGCAAATATATAACTTTACAAACATCAGGCAGAATGGCTATGGATCAAAATGGCATTCTGCGCCTGTACATGTCTGTAATGGATATTAGCTCTTACGCAACTTTAACAAATGAGCTTACTAGAGAACGAGAGTTTAATGGCATGATAGCTGAGCTTACTAATAATCTATATTTTGAATTTGACACATTCACTAGAACTATGCGGTTTTCTAGGAATTTTGCTAATAAGTTCGGTATTCCTGATACCATAGAGAATTTCCAAGATTCTGATATAGGTAAAGAGCTTTTTGGCATCTGCACTCCAAACGCAGATACTCCCCATCCCCCACCAAGTGATGATGGTGAGTTCTGTATAACCCTGCCTAATGGCGATCCTATTTGGTATTTATACAGCTACATAACTATTTTTGATGAAGCTCATTCCTATAATAAAATAGTAGGTAAACTTACTGAAGCTAAAAACAATCAACTTGAGATGAGCCTACTGCAGTTTAAATCTAATTCAAGCAAAGCCTTTAACATATACCATCATGAGGCTACACAGAGATATATACACAACTACCTAAGAATCGCTACTAAAGATTTTACTAATGGAGCTTTCTTCCTTATAGAAATCCCTCAGCTTGCCCTATCTCATGATAACCAGCAAATAAACAGTAATATCCAGTGTATAAATGAGATACTAAAGGCTATTCGTGTTTCTATAAGAACAAGTGATTTATTTGGTATTGTCAATGATAACAGATTATTTGTATTTATAAATAACTATAAAAACCCAGAAATAATCACAAAAAAATCCCAAGAAATTATTTCTCTCATATCCAATATAAGCAGTGATAATCAATATGAGATACCACTAACTGCAACTATAGGAGTTTCTATCTATCCCAAAGATGGAAGCGATTTTACAAACTTGCATAACAAAGCATCTATTGCTCTTGAACAATGCAAAACCAATAGAAAGGATGGATTTTCTTTATATTCAGAAAATCTAAATTTTAATTAATGAATAACCAAGCTCTACCACTGATTGAAGACATAAAAGACGGTAATGATGTCATATCATTTGTTCCTTGTGGAATTATCGTATGTTCTCTAGACCAAAGCTTTAACATTTTAGAAATTAATGACGGTTATTGTCGCATTACTGGATATTCCCGTGAAGAAGTTCGAGATGTATTTGGTAATAAAGGCATAAACACTATCTACCCAGACGACCGTATAGGTCTTTTAGAGTATTTTCAAAGTATATTAGGATCATCCCAACAGGGTAACTACCAATATGTAGCTCGTGCCTTTAGCAAAGATAAAGGTATCCTTACCCTCCAACTAGGAGGTAGAATCTTTAATGATAAGATATATGTTACCTTTATGGATATTACAGAACATACTCAAAATCTTAAAAAGCTTAAAGAAGAGATGAACTTTAATGCCTTAATCGCTTCTTTAACAGATAATGTATTTTATGATTATGATATTATCTTAGACTCTATGAGATTTTCTAAGAATTTTGCAGATAGGCTAGAAATTGAGGAAATTATACCTAATTTCGTTAATAGTGCTGTAGCATATAAGCTACAGCCTATCCGCAAAGACATTACAGATAATATCGACTGTAAATCTAATACTAGCAAAAATCTAGAAGGTGAGCTTTCCCTAAGCTTCCCTACTGGTGAAACTGCTTATTATCTTTACACCGGTCGTGTAGTGTGCACTGGCAGTGGTGATAATTGCCATATGGTAGGTAAGATGATTGATATAACAAGCAAAAAGCTTGAATTAGATGCCCTAAAGTTAAAGTCTGAAATAGATCAGCTTACAGGTATCTATAACAAAACTGCAACTGAAAGATATATCTACGATTATCTTAAAAACCCTACCAAACACAGCAAAAGTGCCTTATTAGTAATAGATTTAGATAATTTTAAGCAGATTAATGATAATTTCGGTCATATTTATGGGGACAAATGCCTTTCTGATATTGGGCATATCCTTCGTTCTACCTTTAGAACCAGTGATATACTGGGACGAATTGGTGGAGATGAGTTTTTTGTATTCATTAAAGAATATGATACTATTGACCTAATTAAAAGAAAAGCAATGGAGCTTAATAAATCCCTGCAGCTTAACTATGAGCTAGATGGAGTAAGTGTTGATTTATCCTCTAGTATTGGTATAGCACTTTACCCTGAACATGGAGATAGCTTTAAAGACCTATATGAGAAAGCAGATAAAACCATGTACAGTATTAAACAAAAGGGTAAAAACAACTTTGCTCTTTATGGAGAACAATAATAATAATAATCTAAATCCCTCCTCGGTCACTTCAAAAACTCAGGAGGGATTTTTATAATGTTTTATATCAAAATGTAGGGGTACTGTCCCTCACCAAGTGAGAGAGTCAGTACCCCTAGATAATGTTAACCTAAATTATCTAAAAAATCCTTTTAAAATACTAATCTAAAAAATCTCTTCAATAGGCTGTGGTTTTGAGTAGAAAAAGCCTTGAGAAAACTGTACCCCCTGACTTTCCACTATATCCTGAACAGACTGATTATCTACAAATTCTGCTACTGTAGATGTTTCCATCTGTTTTGCCATGTAACTAATAGTTTTCAGTATAATCTGATTATTTGTATTATTAATTAGTGCCCCTATTATACTACCATCAATCTTTATATAATCTGGATTTAAAGAAACTATTGTAGCAAAGGTGGAATAACCTGTCCCAAAATCATCTATTGCTATCTTGCTACCTACACTTTTAATACTATAGATAAACTCACTTAAAACATCTAATCCTCTTGTATTCTCAGTTTCTACAAACTCAATAATAACCCTTTCTGGCTGTGGGAATTTTTTAAGCTTGTTAATCATCCATATTCTAAAACTAGAGGATTGTATATCATAGTAGGATATATTTATAGAGATACTCTCTTCCCTATTTTCAAAATCAGATAATGCCTTGGTAATTAATAATTTGCTTAGTCTACTATAATACTTATACTTTTTAGATAAATCCATAAATACAAAGGGAGTATACACCTTTCCTTCTCTATCTCTTATCCTCATAAGTGCCTCGTATCTTGTAATCAAACCACTATTATTATCTCTAATACCTTGGTAATAAGGTATTACACTATTAGTTGATATGGCGTAGTTTAATAGCTCTATTACCTTAGCTTCTTCAATATATACCGCATCTAATACCTGATTATCATCATAGACTAAAAATGTTTCCTGATGATCCCTGTTGGCGTTTAGCATTGAAATAGCTTTATCCACTGGATTTTCTACATCTATTACAGCTACAAATCTAAATACACAGGATATCCCTGTTTTGTCAGACTGAGAATAACCAAAAATCTTACAGATTTTATTCATTGCAGATAGAAAAACCTCTTTATCAATCTTTTGATCACAAGCAATAATTAAATGCTTATAATTAAGAGAATATATCCTTGCTGCATTACCTTCTAGTATATTTATAAGCTCTAAATTCATTCTAGCTACAATATCCTGTACTGCTTCACCTAGTGGCTCTCTTCCAGAAAAAGCAATTGTTGCATCTGCTGTTAC
>CAYJEQ010000087.1:5016-9634 GCA_964369235.1 uncultured Oscillospiraceae bacterium
TATTTCTATTACACAGGTATTAGTAAATCCATGATATTTATTGTCATTTTGGAATTTATATACATTAGGAATTTTAAGCTCGTTATCTAGGTATTTATCTTGTAACACCTGTGAGTCATAGTTATCTAACTTATCTAATAGACTATCTCTCTTACTCTGTAAAACCTCTTTACCTTTTTTTCTTGCTTTTTCTAAGAAGCCTTTGCTATCTTCTATGGTAGTAAGATTTTGTATGTGGTTCATATCAGGGACGATGTATTTCTCTTCTTCTGCTATACCTGTAAACACACAGGTGCCGTTATAGAAGCAGTTCTCCCCATTACAGTGTGCTATCTCACCCATCATAAAAATACCCATAACATTATTTTTCTCAAAGGGTTTTAGCTCTGCTTTAGAACAGTTTTCTAAAAAAAGTTTTCTAAACAGGCATGAGTACACAAACATATACTCAATAGGCTCATCTAGTATCTGATCACATACATCACATATCTCCACTATGGTTTTTGCTCCATTAACATATCCCATCCTAAACTTAGTACCTGAATCATGGCTATTATAGTAGAAAGACAGCTCATCTGTATCCTTATTATATTTTAAAAATCTTCCACTTTTCCCCTTATCATCAAGTATTAACGGGAAATGCACAAGATAATCTAAGTTAGCTACCTCATCCCAGTCCTCATAGCTTTGAATATTGTCTTCACTAAGCTCTAGGTAGTTATTAATCCAGTCCTTTGCCTTAACTCCTTCTATTTCAAAAACCTTTCCATCATGGGCTTTTGTTATCTGGTACAATGGGCTTATTTCGGTCATAGAGGTGGATACTTTACCAAAATTATATGCTGTAGCACCCGAAGCACCAAAAGCTATAAATCCCTCTTTTATTATACCATCAGCTGTAAATACAAACCCTGGGCTATCAGCTTTACTGCCAGCAAAACCTCCATAAAGTCTCATCTGTGGTGTAAAATCATTAGTTGCTTCTATAAACTTCTGCATATCCTTATATCCCTTAGGAAAAATCACATGGATATCACCTGTAGGGCTTTCATTTTCTGATATAAATACTCTATGAAGCTCGCCAGCAAGAGCCTCTGGGCTTTTGCCTAACCAAGATATTACCTGCAACTGAGGTGTTAGATTAGTATAACGATCCACTAAAATCATAGTTTCATCTTCTAGCTGATTGCCATTATATATTATTGCAAAGGCTGAGGAGGCTCCAGCAACAATACCTTCTGGAAGTAGAGATTTAATATGTTTAGCCAGTGTTACTGCCTCTTGTTCACTTAGCTTAGCAGTAAAAATTCTCACAAAACACCCTACACCTCTAGTATCAAAATCCCTAGATAAAAAGTTATTAAGTGAATCAATATCTCTATATAAATGTGTAGTTCTAAGCATATACTTATTCTCCTCTCTTTTAACAAATATTAGGCGATTTTGTATGCTAAAGTAACATTTCCCACAAAGATGTTACTAAATTTTATAATCAATGTTAATTTTTAGTCAATTCACCCTATAAATATAGTGTTATTTAAGTAAATACTAACATATTTTTATTAAATAGTCAATAAAAGACTACTTAAAATCTTTGTAAACTTTAAAATAAACATTGATTTTAAGTAGTCTTAAATCTAAACTATTCGTTTTTTAAGTGAGTAATCTGTGCGATATTGTGTAGGAGTTGCTCCTACTTTTCTTTTGAAAATTTTACTGAAGTAATTGCTTTCCCCGTAGGATAGTTCATAGGCAATATTAATAACCGGTAGCTCAGAATCAGTAAGCATAAGCTTTGCTAGCTCCATCTTACGATTGGTGGTATAGGTTACAAAATTCTCCCCTGATATTTTCTTAAAATATTTACTAAAATAACATGGACTCATATGAGCAAAATCTGCTACTTCATCAAGACTTAGGCTCATTCTAATATTTCTATCAATATGATTAAATATCTTCTGCTTGTCGGTAACACTGGTTATATCCGCTACATCTAGATAATTAAATATTAAATTGATGATTGATTCATAAACTAGAAAGGTTCTGTATTTATTATTCCATACACTTGTAGGTGTATCACTTAGTATTTTCTTAATACTCTTATCTGTAGTAGTATTTACTCCATTAGCAGAAAACTCAACTAATGAAATCATATCTGTAGCAAACTCTACAGCCTCTATTCTAAGTCGCTCTAAGCTTATATTGCGTCCATGTAGAAAATCTAGGTATTCCATAGAATTTTCTATTACATCTTTATAGCGATGTTTTGAAATTGCTTCCCCTGTTTTCTGTATTAATCCACGCCTTACATTAAATATCGGCTCGTTAATCTCTCGTTCTTCATCATCTATAAGCTCCCTGATAGCTTCTATTAATCTACTTGGTCGAAATGGCTTTAATACAAAGATGTCAGGATGAAGTTTCCACAAAAAAGGAGATATATTCTCCTCTAACTCTAATGTTGTCACAATTAGTGAAGATTTTTTCGAACTATCTTTTAGTGATTTTAAATCTTTTAGGGAGTCTATATTATTATTTGGTATATCTGCAATTATAAGGGCTGTATCAATTGTTTTAACAGTGCTCAGCGTCTGTCCAATATTATCAAACACCATAATATAGCAACTATCTAAAGCTTCTTCAATAACCGATTTAATCATTTTCTGCTCTAATTTATTTTTATTATACACTACAATAGTTTTCATCGATTTCCTCCTATTTCTTATTAAAATGTAATTTTAGATCTGAACTAGTTAGAAATCGTTCGATGTAGTTTAAAGGAAATCCAGCTTCCTCCATGAGGATCTGCCATCCTACCGATGGATATTGCACAATCTTCACCAAACATGTATTTAATTAAACTATTGACCTGAGTAATTGTAAATCCAGTATTAAGCTCACTTTGAGAAAGATGATTTTCTAAATCATTTATGTCTTCCCAATAGCCGTTTCCTACTACCTGTACTACTATGTAATTATCAATCTCCATAGCGCTAATATCAATAGTTTGTCTATTGGGATTTGCTTCTGATACTGCTGCAAGTACAGCACTAATTATAGGCTGTATTATCATAAATGGACATATTGTGTTTAGATCAATATTTGCTGTATCGATTCTAAACTTTAAATTACCACTTAACCAAGCATTTTGTATTCTTAGTAGGCAACCTATATAATCTAGCTCTTCCCCAATTGTAGATATTTTTTTCTTATCGCTCATTGTATATCTTGCTGCATCTACAAAGTCATAACAAACCTCTGCTGTTTTACTAGCATGTTCGCTAAAGGCGAGCTGGGTAATTATATTCATAATAAAGAGAAAATTCTTGCTATAGATGGCCTCATTTCCTGTTTTAGCAGAACTACTTTGGTTTCTTTCCTGTATCTCACAGTATCTATTTTCATAACGCTCTATACTGCTATCTTTATCTAAAGTAGCTCCCTGTGTTAGCGTCAGCGTAACCATATCACGAAACAGTAGTGCTGCTGTGGTAAGTATTTCCTTAGACATAACCATTGTATTTCCATAAGCATCGTTAATACCATGTGTCCAGTTTATAGGTGTATTACCACTTTTTATCTCAATATTCTCTATGCCTTTTTGATCTTCTTGTGGCACTCTAATCTGCCCACCTATTATGTAGGCAATGGTTTCGGTCCCCATTCTAAGTGGCACAACAAAACCAACCATATCTATATAAAACTTATATAAATATAGCTGCCTATGGTCTTTATCTTCATTAGATTTAATTTCTTGACAGATGCTCTCTAGGTTTGACAATCTGCCTAACAGTTTATAATGATCGCCCTGACCACTATACTCTGTAATAGCATTACAATTATTATCTAATATCCTAAATGCTAAGCCCATTGCTTTAGAACACTTATCTTGCATTGACTGCAAGGAATCTGTGTCTACCATCTGCAAAATTGGCTGTGTGTGTTTCATCTTATCCCTCCATATTTTTGTAATTCTTATTAAGTTAGTAGTGTGATGTAGTTGTGTGATTGGATTTAGTCTTTTGCATTAATATGGTTTTGCAGATAATTGAGAATAATGTATATTATTCCAACTTATTATAATTATATCATTTTTCTCAATTATTTCCAATATATTTTAGAAATAATTATCAACAAATAATAGGTAAATTTTGTAACTTATTATATCTATTTCATCTATCAAGCCTAACAAAACACTTAAAACATCATATTTTTTCCTAAAAGTAACAAATTTACTTAGAATATTCATTTATAATTTGTCAAATCCTTTATGTAAATTCACTTATATTATAACTATTGCCTTTATGTTAATTTATTGATATAATCTTAACTAGAATTTATAAGATTATTGTTGGAGCATTATAGTATTTCTATCTAGCCACCCACACCTTAATCCGAACCAGCCTAAACACTGAGCATATTCACTTCTAGCTTTGTTATCCTCCTAGGCAGACGAGAGTATGCCGTCGTCGTCTGCCTAGCTACAAGCAAATATGCTTGGTGTTTAGGTCGCAGATTTTATGATTAGCAGATAGGATTAGTATTAAGGAAAAGCCTTGCAGTAATGCATTGCAGTAATGCTTTCGCCTTACAATAGGCTTTGACACAGATAGTAAGC
>CAYJEQ010000088.1:0-6092 GCA_964369235.1 uncultured Oscillospiraceae bacterium
TTTACAGGGCAACTTGATTATGATGAGGTAGAATATTAATGGCAAGACGAGATAAGCGAATAGATAATGTTATAGTCCAGTATGGAGAAAATGAGCTCTTTACTGCAAAGGACGCCAAAGGAATTATTACTGCAATCCAGCACTGTATGGACTGCCTCCCTCCTTTCACCAAAAAGCTATCAAAGGAAAACTCCCACAGTATCAAGCCAAGCAAAGAGATATTTTACCCTGAAAAGTCAGATAATATCTAAAAACTTCATTGGATTTGGTGATAGCTATAATGCCACAGATGTGGTAATGTATGTGGTAAATACAGAGAAAGGAATGAGCATTTAAATGAGCAATAAACAGATTACAAAAGCTGTCAGCTATATGCGATTTAGCTCAGAAAATCAGCGAGATGAGAGTATAGATGCACAGCAAAGAGCAATAAACGAATACGCCCAAAAGCATGGTTATCTCATTATAAATGAGTATGTAGATAGGGCAAAATCAGCTAAAAGTGGTGACCGACCACAATTTTTACAGATGATTGATGATAGTAAAAAAGGCGAGTTTTCCGTAGTCCTTGTGGACAAGCTTGACCGATTTAGCCGAAATAGGTTTGACAGCTCCTTTAATAAGCAGATACTGAAGAATAATGGGGTAACCGTAGTATCAGTAAAGGAAAACCTTGATGGTAGCCCTGAAAGTGTAATTATGGAGTCAGTCCTTGAGGGATTTGCCGAATACTACTCCCTAAACCTTGCAAGAGAAACCATGAAAGGTTTAAAGGAAAACGCCTACAAAGCCATGGCAACAGGGGGCAAACCTCCCTACGGATTTAAGGTTAATCCAGAAACCAAGCTCTATGAGATTAACGAGGACGAAGCCCAAGCTGTAAGGTATATGTTCCAGTGGATAACAGAGGGAAGAGGCTATAGCTTCATAAGTGAGGAGCTGTACAAAATGGGATATAAGAGCCGAACAGGCAAGCCTATCTCACCCAGTACCATGACCGATATGCTGTGCAATCGGAAATATGTAGGAGATTTCATCTATAATAAATCTGCACCTAAGGACAGCAGAGGAAAGCGAAACGGACATGCCTACAAAGATGAAAGCGAATGGATAGTGGTTGAGGGTGGTTGCCCACAGATAGTAAGCCATGAAATTTTTGATGAGGTGCAAAGGATAAAAGCCGAGAACAAAGGCAAGTTCATAAATCAAAACCACAAAAAGCAGTACCTACTAAGTGGCAAAGTCTACTGTGGTCACTGTGGAGAGAGATGGCATGGAGAAAGTCGATATGATAAGAAACAAGGAATTGACTACATACTATATGTATGCTCAGCCAAGAAAAAACGCAAAGACCTTAAATGCCAATCCAAAGCCATACACCGTGACCGATTGGAGCAGACAATAATAAAAGTCCTTGCCAATGAGATATTCTGCGATGCCATGGTTGAGAGGATAATCGGATACTATAATCAGTATCTAATCGGCAGTGAACAAGAACTGCAAGAGTATATAAAGATGCTAAAAAACCGACTAAAGGGAAATGAAACTGCCCTTGAGGGTGTACTTGAGGCAATCACCAAGGTGCGAAGTGAGGCATTATTTGGTAAGCTAACACGACTTGAGGAAGAAAAGAAAGAACTTGAAGCTCAGATAAAAGATGCACAGTTAAAAGCTAACTCCCACAAGGTAGACGAAGCAGATATCCGTGCTGGCTTTAGCCATGCCAAAACACTGCTGAGAAACTCAGCACTATCAAACACCAAAGAGTTAATAGCAAAATTCGTTGACCGAGTGGAGATATTCGACGAGGGTATATTTGTAAAACTAAACTTCTCTAAGTTTAGGAGAACACCTCCACCTAACCCCTACAAAGACCTACCTATTAAAGAGCAAGTGATGATTGCACAGGGTTTAGTTAAATGTCACGAAAAACCACATGAAAATTTTACATCAAATTTTATAGAAAAAAACACAGCCGAAGAAGATATCCCATCTCCTTCGGCTGAAAACATGTTAACATTTTGTGAATTATCAAAAAATAAGGAAAATTTCCATAATATCATGGAAATAAATACCATTTCCACTATACCCCTACAACCACAAACTACCCAAGCAGAGCAAAAAACCCTAGAAAACCCCCAAAACCACAAAAAAATGCCCGAGATTAACGAATTAACCTCGAACACAATTGGCGGAAAGAGAGGCCGAGTTAATTTGCAAAGGCAAATTACCACAGGTCATGGCACAGCCATTTCCCTTCTCAGCCTTAAAAATCCTTCACCGAAGGATTTTTTTACAGGCTTCGTCCCTTCGGGTTCAAATCCCTCTCCAAAATCTACCAAAACTCAAAAATTCGAGGCAGATATTACATCTACCTCGAACACAGTTGGCGGAAAGAGAGGGATTCGAACCCTCGGTGGGGTATAAGCCCACACACGATTTCCAGTCGTGCGCCTTAGACCAGCTCAGCCATCTTTCCAAATATTAAGTTGCAACTATTTAACTTGCTAGACTATTATATATCATTTTTTCTAATATGTCAATAGTTTTTTGTGTTTTTCTGAAATAAAATTTTTTAATTTTATTTCAGCTTGCTATATTATTGGCTTTATATCTCCACAATAATTCAACAGATGCAATACATATATAAATCATACATTAAACATACAATCTATAGCTATATGCCATAATTCACTCTAACCAGCCATTAAAGATTCTTATCTATACACTATTTCCTTAAAAATCTTTTTTATTGTTGATATTAGTAAAGCTATAGGGCCTAAGGCTAGTGCAAATAAAAATAAACCTATCATCATATAGGAGCCATAAGCCATTGTGCCTACTGCTAATAGTATTATGGTTACCCCTAAATAAAAAACTGCTATAATCCCTTGTAATAATATTCTTATAAATTTAGGTACTTTATGGGATGAAGCACCTTCTGAGGCTAATTCCACTACTGATTCTACTATGTCCACTATTTCTTCCATGTTATAATCCTCACTTTAACCATATGTCAATATTTTAACATTAATCTTCCTGTTATTTCAACAATGTTATTTATATAATCCTGTCCTTAAACTCCATTATAACATATATTTCCTATTTTACAATACATATGTGCCATTGTTTCAGCAAACATTAATAATTAAAGATTGGTATGTTTAAATACAAAAAACATACCAATCTTCTAGGTTAATATTAAATTATTCTCTGCTATCTATCCTTAAAGCTGTCTAGGATTGCTCCTTCACCAGCTGAGGAAACTAGCTTTCTATATCTCTTTAACCAGCCTGTAACAGGTCTTGTATGTGGCACAAAGTTAGCTTTTCTCTGGGCTAATTCCTCATCAGAAACCAGTAGATTTAAAGTACCTTTGTTAATATCTATCTGGATTTTATCTCCATCACGAACTAAACCAATCTCCCCACCTTCAAAGGCTTCTGGAGATACATGGCCAATAGCTGCCCCTCTAGTTGCCCCAGAGAATCTACCATCGGTAATTAGTGCTACGCTTTTATCCAGTCCCATTCCAGCCAGTGCAGATGTAGGAGAAAGCATCTCTCTCATACCTGGACCACCCTTAGGGCCTTCGTATAGGATAACCACCACATCACCAGCTTTAATTTCCCCAGCAAATATTGCATTAATTGTTTCTTCTTCGCTATTAAACACTCTAGCATTACCTGTGTGTTCCATCATCTCAGCAGCTACAGCAGAACGCTTAACTACAGCACCCTTTCTAGCAATATTACCAAATAGTATTGCTATGCCACCATTAGCAGAGTTAGGGCTATCTATATCTTTAATAATCTTGTGATTTGTATTGTTAAATCCAGCAATGTTCTCCCCTACAGTTTTACCTGTTGCTGTTATTAGGTCGGTGTGAATAAGGTTCTTCTTTGCTAGCTCCTTCATTACTGCCTGTACCCCACCAGCACTATGTAAATCTTCCATATGATCAGGGCCAGCTGGAGATAGTTTACACAGGTTAGGTGTTCTCTGGGAAACTTCGTTAATTAGGTTTAGATCCAGTTCAACATGAGCTTCGTTGGCAATAGCCAGTAGATGAAGTACGCTGTTAGAAGAACACCCCAGTGCCATATCTGTAGCTAGGGCGTTTTCAATGGATTTTGCCTGTACTATATCACGAGGCTTAATATCCTTTTCCACTAGATTCATAATAGCATAACCTGCTGCCTTTGCTATACGAGTTCTCTGGGAAGAAACTGCTGGTATCGTACCATTGCCAGGTAGTCCCAGTCCTAGCACCTCGGCTAGACAGTTCATGGAGTTTGCTGTAAACATACCAGAACAGGAACCACAGGTAGGACAAGCACCCTGTTCAATTTCTTTTAGTTTATTGTCATCAATCTTACCACTTTTGTAAGATCCTACTGCTTCAAACATATTGGATAGACTTAGATTTACCTCATCTACTCTACCTGCAAGCATAGGGCCTCCAGACACTACTACTGATGGGATATTTACTCTTAAAGCACCCATCATCATACCTGGAACGATTTTATCGCAGTTTGGCACCAGTACCAAACCATCAAATCTATGACCAATAGCCATTGTTTCCACACTATCAGCAATTAGCTCACGAGAAGCTAGAGAATATCTCATACCCTCATGTCCCATTGCGATACCATCACAGACACCAATAGCTGGGAATACTATAGGTGTTCCCCCTGCTGCATATACACCAGCTTTTACTGCTTCGGTGATTTTGTCTAGGTGGGTATGTCCTGGCACTATTTCAGAGAAAGCAGAGCAGATACCGATTAAAGGACGCTCCATTTCTTCCTCGCTTAGTCCTAGGGCATAAAATAAGGATCTCGCCGGCGCAGCTTCTGCACCTCTTAAAATTTTATGACTTGGTAGTGACATTTTTCTTTTCCTTTCAAATTTCATATAATTTGATTTCTTAAAAAAGTGAAGAATGAATGGTAAATAGTTAACTGAAATTAGTTTGCCTTGGCAAAGCACCTTTACTTTTCACTATTACCTTTTCACTCTTCACTTAGAAATAATCCCCTTAGGTGATTACTTCTTTAACCAGCTCATTAGTGTTCTTAGCTTTTTACCAACTGTTTCTACCTGATGCTCAGATTCCATTCTTCTCATAGCTAGGAAGGAAGCTCTACCTCTGGAATTATTCTCAGCAATCCAGTTGCCAGCAAATGTTCCGTCCTGAACTTCTCTTAGAACCTTTTTCATCTCTTTTCTTGTTTCATCAGTGATAATTCTCTTACCAATTACATAGTCACCATACTCAGCTGTTTCGGATACAGAGTATCTCATGTAGTCAAAACCACCCTGATTAATTAGGTCAACTATTAGTTTCATTTCGTGTACACACTCAAAGTATGCCATCTCTGGAGAGTAACCAGCTTCTACAAGAGTTTCAAAACCAGCCTTCATAAGCTCGGTAACACCACCACAAAGTACAGCCTGCTCACCAAATAGATCAGTTTCTGTTTCTTCTTTAAATGTTGTTTCAAAGATACCAGCTCTACCACCACCAATTGCAGAAGCATATGCTAGTGCATAGTCTAGGGCATGGCCAGAAGCATCTTTATGTACAGCTACTAGGGAAGGTACACCCTTACCCTCTAGGTACTGGGAACGAACTGTATGACCAGGGCCTTTAGGAGCTACTAGGAATACATCAATGCCTTCTGGAGCAACGATCTGATTGTAGTGAATACAGAAACCATGTCCAAAAACAAGGATATTACCTGGCTGTAGGTTGTCCCTAATAGATGTGTTGTAAATCTCTGTCTGTAGCTGGTCAGGAGCTAGAATCATAATGATATCCCCTAGCTTTGCTGCTTCGGAAGTTTCGTATACTTCTAGGCCATCAGCCTTAGCCACTGCTACACTTGCAGAATTAGGTCTTAGGCCTACGATGGTTTTAATACCACTGTCCTTTAGGTTCTGTGCATGTGCATGACCTTGGGAGCCATAACCGATAATCGCAACGGTTTTCCCCTCTAGTAGTTTTAGATTACAATCTGAATCATAGTACATTTTAGCCATTATTATAGCCCTCCATTAAATTTAAATGTTTTTATTTAATTTGTCCA
>CAYJEQ010000088.1:6192-9579 GCA_964369235.1 uncultured Oscillospiraceae bacterium
ATGCTTATGAACTCATCAATACAAATTATTCCACCGTTATAACATAGCCTACTTCTCTCAGGCCATTTATAACCTTGGTTCCATGTTCCTCCCCACTGACCTCACAGCCAATGTGGATAATAGCTTCATCAAGACCTATATCAATATCATCTCGCTCATGGGACACCATTATGATATTAGCTCCCAATAGTGATATCTCATTGGACAACTCCACCAGACTACCTGGCTTATCACGAAGAATTGTAGAAAATTTTAACCTTCTGCGACGCTTAATAAGGCCTTTTTCTATTATTCTGTGAATGAAACTTACATCTATATTACCACCTGATAGGACACAAGCTATTTTCTTATCCTTAATATCAGGTATCTTATGGTTAATTACTGCCGTTAGGGCTACTGCCCCAGAAGGTTCGATAACCTGTTTATCACGCTCCAGTAGTAGCAGTATTGCTTCTGCTATCTCCTCATCACTTACGGTTACCATTAAGTCTACATACTGGTTTATATACTGGTGAGTTATCGCCCCTGGGTTTTTTACAGCTATACCATCAGCAATAGTTCTCACTGTAGGAGTTGGTGTAACCTGATCTTTTTTAAAGGAATTGTAGATTGCACTAGCACCCTGTGCCTGTACCCCTACCACCTGTATTTTAGGATTTATCGCCTTAATACATTTGGATATTCCTGACAGTAGACCTCCCCCTCCTGCTGGTACTACCACCACATCTACATCTGGCATATCCGCTAGAATTTCCAGCCCTATGGTACCCTGTCCTGCTATTACATCCTCATCGTCAAAAGGATGCATAAATACACCATTTTCTGCCTCTTTAATCTCCATGGCTTTTTTGTAGGCGTCGTCATAGGCATCACCATGTAGCACAACCTTTGCCCCATAACCTTCGGTAGCACTTACCTTGGCAATAGGTGCAGATTTTGGCATTACAATAGTTGCTGGTATCCCCAGCTCCCTTGCAGCAAGTGCCACACCTTGTGCATGGTTTCCAGCCGAGGAAGCTACCACCGATTTAGGTGGAGTTGTTTCAGCTAATACTGCTAGTTTGTTATAGGCACCTCTAATTTTAAAGGAACCTGTTTTCTGCTGATTTTCATACTTTAGGTATACACTACATCCTGCCATGGTGGAGAAAGTCTGGGAAATTTCTAAGGGAGTTTTGTGGATAACCCCTTCCAGTCGCTTTGCTGCTTTTTCTATATTAAGGATGCTCATATGCAAAATCCTCCTGCATTTCTCTTTTATTCTTCTATAGTTCTTGTAACATCTCTGGAAAAAGCCTCTAAAACACAAAAAAACCCTTGTTTACGCATACACATAAACAAAGGTTTTATATATTCACTATGCTAAGGCCATTGTGAAACTATATCCATGTTTATGGGTATGCCAATTAGTGAAGACTATCAGGACAGCCTTCACAATAATAATGACTAGATTCATAAATGGATTGTAGTTCATCATAATGTCCTCACAATTAATATTTTAGATTAGTAAATCAATAATTCACTACAATATTTTAATACATAAAAGCGGCTTTGTCAATAGTTTACTTAAATAAAGTGTGTTTTTGTAATAAACATCTATTATGCTTTGTCTTTTATGTGATTTTATACATATTATATCCTGTATTTTTTATTTGTAGTTATCTTTGTGTAATGGTATAATTTTACTTATACATTATTCTGTGTAAACCCCCATCAATGTGTGGGCAAATAGCTATGCTACTAGAAAAGGATTTATACCCCAAACATCAAAAAAGGAAGGGACACTAATTATGACCACATTAACATTTAAAGATTTAGTGGCTAAATCATGGCAGGACTTTATTACAAAAGAAGCAGACCTACAAACACTTATCACCAAAAAAGCTGATCCAGAGGAGATATTTGACCTTATCCACAGCATATTCCCTGTTAACGGCATAGGCTTTGAGTTTGCTAATAAAAAAGATGGTAAATTCGAGCTGGTTTTCACCACTTCTGGCAATATATCCCTATTATATTCCATAGCCTATATAATAAAGTATATGCCACCACAGATTAAAGATAAGTGGATTATATCCTTAGGAAAAGCCCCTGGGAATTTCGGCCTTAGAATGGGGGATCACACCATTGACGGTGGTGATGTTTCCCTATGGTATGAGAAACAGGATAACTATCTTAATATTAACCTATACTGCCCAGCGCTAAAAGAACTCCAAGCTCAGGATAAAGGTCAATATGAACATATACTATATCTAATGCTAGAGGCTACCTTAGGAGAGATTGTTTACCATAAATTCATGGGTATGGTAAACTTTTTAACAGAGCCTATGGAGGGGGACTCTATTACCATGGACAAGCTACTGCCTACTCTAGAGGAGTTGGGATTTGATATTAATTATCCCTTTGACCTAGATAATCTAAGATATACTGGCTATCAGTGCAAACCTAATGAAGACCCTAACTGCCCCTTCCGTCATGATGTTTACGCCGGTGCCAGTGGATTTTACGAACTGCTACAGTTTTTCTTCCATGATGATGATTACTATGTTACTACCTTTAGAGATAATCACAGTCTAGCTGGTTGTTTGTACTACCCTGTTGAGGGTATCCCCCATGATAAAATACTAGACATTAGAGAGGAGATATTTGAGAATATCCTCTCCCTATGTGGCAATGAGGCTGTTACCTATATTGGAGGTGCCACAGGGGTACTTCACAGCTATGTAGATGTGCTAGTTTGGGATGTAGAGGCATTTACCAAGGCTGCCACCCAGGTTTTCGCAAAGCTGGATATCCCTACAGCCTATCTTTGTGAGATAGTAGAAAACCCACAGAAAATCGCCCTAAAACACCCACCTCATAGAATAATCCCTAGAAGATAAACTAGGGTATATTCCCATTAATAAGATTATCCCAATACAAGGCACAAACCAAGGAATTAACCAAGGTTTGTGCCTTTGTGGTTTATTAGTGTAACCCCCTTTCCTTTTAGGTGGTGGGTGATGTTAGATATTAACCCATGTCATATATAGGGGAAAACCTGTGTGTTCGTCCTGTAGGTGGTGATTGATGTTGTCTAATAACTCAGCCTAGTGCACAGCACCCTTATAGTGGGGTGATTATTGTTATATGTTTACTCAGCCTAAAGCCACAGCACCTCAGCCGGGGGCGTTGCCCCATACATTTACAGCTGTAGTCTATTTGTATACCAAATACCCCACCGTACTTTTATCGTCAGATAAAATTGTAGGCACTGTTTGAATAAATTCAAACAGGCAAGTTTTCGCAAGCAAAAACATTGCAACTCAAGAGATGTGGATTATAGAGTGGTGAGTCAGGGAAGGGCTATATTCACCCTTCCCTAACAACTGGGCACAGAACAATGAG
>CAYJEQ010000089.1:0-9459 GCA_964369235.1 uncultured Oscillospiraceae bacterium
TATCTCACTCTATTATACATTTATTACAGCTATACTGCAACAGATAATCTAAGTTGTAATTATTTATTAAAACTTCTGTAATTTTATGAGGTTTTAAGGGGTTTTTTAGGGTGAGGTTACAGGGTGTAATGTGATGAAAATTAATGTTTTTTCACACAAGAAGGTCACATTTTGATTAAATAAGCTATTATATTAAGATTTATACCCTATAATATATTGCACTAATAGGTTGTGATATGATATACTATTTCTAAGAGACAAGGAAGTTAGCAAAGGAGGTTTTTGCCATTAAATACAGCTTTAATATTAAAGATGCTGCCCAGACAATATCCCTAGGGGAACAGGTTGGGCAACTGATAAGCAAAGGTGATGTAATCGCTTATTCAGGGGGCATGGGAATGGGCAAAACCACCTTTACCCGAGGACTAGCCACAGGGCTAGGCATTAGTGATGATGTTACCAGCCCAACATTTGCTCTTATTAATGAGTACCAAGGATCTGGGGTGGTATTATATCACTTTGATATGTACCGAGTGGAAACTATGGAAGATCTTTACTCTACAGGCTTTTTTGATTACCTAGATGGCAGTAGCATACTAGCCATTGAGTGGAGTGAGAACATACACAGCGCTTTGCCAGAGAATACAATATATATAGACATTGCCCTGTCAGAAGATGGGGGAAGAATAATCACTATTGAGGGGGATGGAAGATTTGAAAATATTAGCTGTTGACACATCTTCAGTTGCTGCTGGTTGTGCCATTATAGAAGATGGAAAACTAGTAGGCGAATACTATCTTAATACTGGATTTAACCACAGTGTTACCATTATGAATATGGTACAGTCCCTACTGGCTCAAACAAATACAAATATGTCGGACATAGATGGCTTTGGCTCGGTATCGGGGCCTGGCTCCTTTACAGGGTTAAGAATAGGCCTATCAGCTGTTAAAGGTATGGCTGATGCAGTGTCGGTGCCCTGTGTAGCAGTGTCGGCACTAGAGGGTTTAGCCTATAATCTACTGGGATTTCAGGGGTATATCTGCGCTGTTATGGACGCTAGATGTGCTCAGGTTTACACCGCTTTATTTAAAGGCGATGGGAAGACCATCACCAGAATAAGCCCAGACGAAGCCTTATCCATAGAGGATTTAGGGAAAAGTTTAGCAGAGCTTTCTGAGGATATATATTTAGTGGGAGATGGCAATGGTATATGCTATGATCAGCTGTCTAAGGATATCCCCCTACTTAAAAAATCCCCAATGGCACTGACTTATAGCAGAGGATCATCGGTGGCAACAGTTGCCTATAATAAGATGCTACAAGGGGAAACTATAACCAGCCATCAGCTACAGCCAGACTATCTAAGAATGCCACAGGCTGAAAGAGAGCTTAAGAAAAAACAGCAGTAATATACATATAATATAAAACTAATAGATTACAGAAATAAGAAAGGAAATTAAAACCATGATAGCAATAGCAAGTGACCACGGTGGATTTGACCTTAAAGAGGAGATTAAGTCCTACCTTACAGCAAAAGGATATGAAGTAAAAGACTACGGCACCCATGATAAAAGCTCCTGTGACTACCCAGATATAGCCAAGGCCCTATGTGATGGTATTAACAGTGGCCAGTGTGAGAGAGGCATACTGCTATGTGGTACAGGTATTGGAATATCCATGGCAGCAAATAAAATACAGGGAATTAGAGCAGCCTGTTGCAGTGACTATTTTAGTGCAAAATACACTCGCTTACACAATGATGCCAATGTACTATGTATGGGTGGCAGAGTTGTAGGTGCTGGGCTAGGCTGTGAACTGGCTGAGATATTTCTAACTACTGACTTTGAAGGTGGCAGACATGGCACTCGTGTAGAGAAGCTAATGGCACTGGAGAAATAAATCTTAATTTTATTAATAATTTTAATTTATAATAATATATATTTTTTGGAGGACGAGATTATGAATAAACCTTTTATTATGGATCACCCACTAATTCAGCACAAACTGACACTACTAAGAGATAAGAACACAGGGTCTAAGGATTTTAGAGAGCTAGTAACTGAGATTTCCATGCTTATGTGTTACGAGGCTACAAGAGATCTACCCCTAAAGGATATTGAGATTGAAACCCCAATGACTACCTGTAAGACTAAGGTTATTTCTGGTAGAAAACTTGCATTTGTACCTATTCTAAGAGCAGGTATTGGCATGGTTGATGGTGTTATTAAGCTAGTGCCAGCAGCAAAGATTGGTCATATTGGCTTATACCGTGATCCGTCTACCCATGAGCCTGTAGAATACTACAGCAAACTGCCAGCAGACATTAATGATCGTGAAGTTATCGTACTAGATCCAATGCTTGCTACAGGTGGATCTGCTATTGATGCTATTACTATGATTAAGGAAAAAGGCGCTACTTCAGTTAAATTCATGTGTATTATTGCTGCTCCAGAAGGTATGGACGCACTAATGGCAGCACATCCTGATGTTAAGGTTTACTGTGCAGCACTAGATCAGAAACTAAATGAAAGCAAATATATTATCCCAGGCCTAGGCGATGCAGGGGATAGAATTTTCGGCACTAAGTAGGATAAGACTATAGCTAAGCAGTCCTTTTAGTGATAATTGTTTTAAAATTTTTTAAGATTATCCTCTGGAAGGTCTAATAATTTAGGCTATTTACAGGGGATAATCTAGCATTAATATTTATTTTGTTATGGGATAAAAGCTATTAGAGGGCTTTACATACAAACTTAAAGCACCTAGAAAGGGAAAAGTTTGAAAAATAAATTTCAAACAGAGAGTTTTGTGTTTTTAGCTGTAAAGCATTAGTGAAATTTACCACACAAAACATCAAGAAAGGAATGATCATAACTATGAAGTACATTCAGGGAATATATCCAGTTATACAGAAAAACGCCCTATCCAAGGGTGGGTTTGACTATACTATCCACTGTCCTGATGTGGCAGCTATTGCACAGGCTGGGCAGTTTGTCCATATTCTAGTGAATAAACACACCCTACGCCGTCCTATCTCCATCTGTGAGGTTAATAAGCAAAAAGGCACACTGAGAATGGTTTTTGAGGTAAGAGGCTCAGGCACTGAGGAGCTTTCTAAGGTTAATGTGGGGGAGAATATGGATATTCTAGCACCACTGGGCAAGGGTTTTCAGCTACTATCTTCTGATGAAAAAGCCATTGTTATCGGTGGTGGTATCGGTGTTCCACCAATGCTGGAAACAGCAAAGCACTACGGAGAAAATGCCACAGCTATTCTAGGTTTTAGAGATGCTAAGGCAGTAATTCTAGAGGAAGATTTTTCTAATATAGGGGCCAAAACTCTAATTGCCACCGACGATGGTAGCAGAGGGGTTAAGGGATTTGTTACTGATATTTTAAAGGAAGAGCTTAAAACCAACAAACCAGCTATTATCTATGCCTGTGGCCCTATGGCAATGCTTAAGGCTGTGGCAAACCTAGCTAAAGAAGCAGGTGTGCGCTGTCAGGTATCCTTAGAGGAGCGTATGGGTTGTGGAGTAGGTGCTTGTTTAGTATGTGCTTGTAAAATAGCAGTGGAAAAGGGAGAAACCTACAAACATGTATGTAAAGACGGCCCAGTATTTGAGGCAGAGGAGGTAGTATTTTAATGATTAACACAGCTGTAAAAATCGCAGGGGTAGAGTTTAAAAACCCTGTTATGACTGCCTCAGGTTGCTTTGGATTTGGTAGAGAATATGAGGAATTATACCCACTGGAAACACTGGGAGGTATCTGCCTTAAAGGTATGACACTTAATGAAAAATTAGGTAATCCACCAGCAAGAATAGCAGAAACTGCCTCAGGTATGCTAAACAGTGTAGGACTGCAAAACCCAGGTGTAGATGCTTTTCTAAAGAAGGACATGCCCTACCTAAAGGATAAGAACACAGTAATAATTGCCAATGCTGCTGGCAGTGCTATAGAGGACTACTGTGCCCTAGTGGAAAAGCTATCAGCTTCTCACATAGACATGGTGGAGCTTAATATCTCCTGTCCTAATGTTAAGGAAGGTGGAGTGGCATTTGGAGTAAGCTGTGAAGGTGCAGCTGGCATAGTAAGAGAGGTTAGAAAGGTTTGCACCAAACCTCTAATTGTAAAGCTATCCCCTAATGTTACAGACATAGCTTCCATTGCTAAGGCAGTAGAGGCAGAGGGTGCTGATGCAGTATCACTAATTAACACCCTACTAGGTATGAGAATTGATATAAACACAAGAAAGCCTATTCTACATAATAATGTGGGAGGCCTATCAGGGCCAGCTGTATTCCCAGTGGCTGTTCGCATGGTTTATCAGGTGGCAAATGCTGTTAATATCCCAGTAATCGGACTAGGTGGTATTGAGAAATGGCAGGACGCTATAGAAATGATGATGGCTGGTGCTACAGGTATACAGGTGGGCACAGCAATGTTTTACGATCCCTATGCCCCAGTAAAAATTGTAGAGGGCATAGAGAATTTCCTAAGAGAAAATAACATCTCAGATATTAAGGATATTATCGGCACCGTAAACCCTTACTAATATGATTAAAGTTAAAATAATAATAAGGGACTTTTTAAAGTCCCTTATTAAGCTAATAGTTGCAGTGGTTTTGTTTTTATGTGGGTATTATCTGGAGGTAGAGCTAGTATATGCATTTACTAGACCACTGGCTATATTTGGGCTTATGTTTGGATTATTTGACCTATCTGTAGTTTGTTATGATATAGTGACCGTCTTTCTACCTAGAGAAGTTTACCTTTACTGGAATAAGTTTAAAATTCTTATTATGGAAGAACTAACAGGGGTGACTTTTTTACTGGCAATAGTATTTATTGCTATAAAGGCTATTAATGAACAGGATAGTATCCCAGATAACCTAATATTTCTAGTAGTTTTGGGGCTATTATTATTAGTTTTTCTAGGATATCAGCTATATACGCTAATACAGTTAATAAGGTATATTTTAAAGGCAGAAACCACCACCCTAACAGGGACTTTAGTTAAAAAATCAGCCCATTATAGGTGGATGCTTCATGTATGTCATATAGCACAGGCAAAGTCCAGCACCCCTAGGGAGATAACCCAGATTACACTGCCAGACAGTGGGTATCTAAAAAGAGATAAGTTAGTAATTAAGGGCAATAGATATGACTATCAGGTTATTTATTTGGGAAGTAGTATCTATCATCTGATAGATGTAATTAAGGAACGATAGCCCTTATAAATTTTAGGGCTAATGGAAGTAGAGGGGATAGGTTTTACACTTTAGTAAACCCTTCAAAACATTGTAAATCAAGTAAAGGGGTGATATTTATGAAAATACTAGCTGTAGACTATGGAGATGCTAGAACAGGTTTAGCTGTTTGTGATAAGATGGAAACCCTAGCCTCCCCACTAACTGTAATAAACTGTCGCAAGATGGATATGGTAGCAGAGGAAGTGGTAAAGGCAGTAGCAGAAAATCGCTGTGAGCTTATTGTTATTGGGCTACCTAAGAACATGGACGGCAGTGAGGGGTTTAGGGCAGACATCTGTAAGGAATTTGCCGATAAGGTTAAGGCATTAACAGAGGTGCCTATAGTTATGTGGGACGAGCGAGGCACTACGGTAACAGCCCACAACTACCTAAATATTACCGACACCAGAGGTAAAAAGCGCAAAGCTGTAGTAGATGCAGTGGCAGCTACAATAATACTGGAAAACTACCTAAGATACCGTAAAAATAATCCACAATAATAGGCATATAACCCCTGTATCCATATGGTACAGGGGAGTTTTTTTCTTTGTGGGTGGTTAACACAATATAACAGATGTTATATTGTGTTAAAATAACAGCTATCATATTTTGACTTGACAAAATATCCAGTTATCTGTTATAATCCATAAGTTCAAAAAATTAAATAGGACAGTTCGTAATCCATCCTGTCCACAAACCCAGTAATAAGATACTTTTACTGTGGCTAAACAAAACTAGGAAGTTTAATTAAAGCCTGCTGAACAACCCAAAAACATACTTATAGGTTTATTTAATATGTTTTTGGGTGTTTAGAAGTGCAAAGTTTTTAATCTATTACTATAAAAACTTTGCACTCTGAATTTGGAGTATAGCTCCAAATTCAGGCAGACTGTAAATCAATGCACCTGTTAACCTCAAAACACCCTTGTTTTGAGGTTAAATCGCCACAATATTGTGGCGACCTATAACTGTGTGCTAAGCACACAGTTATTCAGTAAGCATTAATTATAGATACATCTATTTATTTTAGGGTGTAGTTTATAGTGGTTTTTTTGTGACCAATTATAATCTGCCAGAAACTTTCAAGTTTACTAAAATAACTAGGTGTTTTTTATTTTACAGAAAAACACATCATCGCCAGATTAAGGAAAAGGTGTAGATAATGATAGATAATAAATCTAATATAACCCCAAATCCCACAAGAAATAAAATGGGAAAACCACAGGAGAACTCATTACAGGAGCCTGTGCCCAGTAATGAGGAACTGGACAGGTATTCGGTTATTACCCAGAAAAATCCACGAGAAATATTACTGCTAAGAGGTAGTGGTTGCAACTGGCGTCGCTGTAGATTTTGTGATTATCATCTGGATTATTCCAAAGATGATAAACTTAACCACAGCCTTAATGCTGTGGAGTTAGCCAAGGTAACAGGGCTGTACAATAGGCTGGAGATAATAAATTCAGGGAGTTTTACCGAGCTACCTGAGGAAACAATGAAGCTTATTGAACAGGTGGTTGTAGCTAAGGGTATAAGCCATGTACACTTTGAGTGCCACTGGATTAATCGCCAAGGAGTTGTCCCTCTTAAAGAGAGATTTAAAAAAATCGGCGTAGAGGTAATTGTAAAAATCGGCGTAGAAACCTTTGACTATAACTTTAGGGAGGATATTTTCTGTAAGGGAATAGATACTAGAGAGGCAAGCGATATAGGAGAGTTTTTTGACGAATGCTGTTTACTACAAGGGGTAAAGGGACAAACATCCCAGTCTATGATAGAGGATATAGAGATTGGACTTAAGCACTTTTACCGAGTATGTGTAAACATTATGATTGAGAATAATAGTAGCATTAAACCTGATCCACAGGTTATACAGATATTTAAAGATGAAGTCTACCCCAAATACCATAATAACCCACGAGTTGACATACTAATGGTAAATACAGATTTTGGTGTAGGTGGTCAAAACAAGGAAGGAAAATAAACTAATGAGCAACGAATTACTACTAATAATATCCCTAATAATAAGCTATGGGATGGCATTTGTGTTTTACAAGTTGATGGGAAGAACAGGGCTGTATGTGTGGACAGCTATTGCCACAATTATAGCAAATATCGAGGTGGCAGTGCTAATAGATGCCTATGGCATGGAGCAGACACTGGGCAATGTGCTTTTTGCCTCAACATTTCTAGTAACTGACATTATCTCAGAAAACTACGATAAGAAAAGTGCTAATAAGGCTGTAATGGTGGGTATAATGGCAAATCTATCCTTTATTATCCTATCAAGACTGTGGTTCTTATTTACACCAAACAGTAAGGATTACATAATGCCCCATATGGAAATGGTATTTAAAAACACCCCAAGATTTATGATAGTTGGTATTACTGTATATGCCATAGCACAGGTTTTTGATGTGTGGATGTACCATTTTGTATGGAAGCAAACCACAAAATTCTTCGGCGAAAGCAAAAAAGGTCTATTTATCCGAAACAATCTATCAACCCTATGCTCCCAGCTAATAAACACCTTCCTATTTACAGTAGGTGCATTCTACGGTAGCCTAGACACTGAAATAATGATAAGCATAGGCATATCCTCCTATATTATCTATATAGTAACCAGTATCCTAGATACACCATTTGTCTACCTAGCAAGAAAATTCCCTTACAAAGGCGATAAATAGAAGGTAAACACATAAAAAACTTACAAAATTATAGAAAATAGGGTGCAACCTCACACCAGAGGATGCACCCTATTTTTAACGGTTCTATGCCACACACAATTTTACACAACTATTGACAAAGAGCCTTTTTAATTTATAGATTATTTAACTGTAATCAGCTCATACTGCTGAACACCTACACCCATCTTTTCAGCGTGGTTTAGACAGCCTTCCCAGTCGGTGTTAGAATGCATAACCTTAAAGTGGTCGGTGTGATTATGGTCACAACCTTCATGGCAGTGATTATCAGAATTAGCCAGCTGATCTCCCACAAAGCTATGCTGGAATGCTGTCTGCTTATTACAGGCATCTGCACAGGCTCTATCCAGTGCCACTGGGTCAAAGGAAGCAAACATACCAACATCAGGGATAATAGCTGTATCATTTTCACCATGACAGTCACAGTAAGGAGATACATCAATTACAAGGCTAATGTGGAAGTGTGGACGGCCATTTACAACTGCATAGCTGTATTCTGCCATCTTCTTGTTAAGATCATCAGTTGCAGAGTCCCAAGGAGTAACCACTGCATTAAATGTACAGGCACCGATACATCTGCCACAACCTACACATTTATCATGGTTAATAACTGCCTTGCCATCTTCTCCAAAGGATATTGCACCATGAGCACAATCTCTAGCACAGCACTTACATTTAACGCATTTCTTTGCTACTACCTCTGGTTTACCGTTGGAGTGCTGTTCCATCTTACCAGCACGGCTACCACAGCCCATACCGATATTCTTTAAAGCACCACCGAAGCCAGTCATCTCGTGACCTTTAAAGTGGCTTAGAGAGATAAATACATCAGCGTCCATAATTGCTCTACCGATTTTAGCTTCCTTAACTAGCTCACCATTAATAGGAACAATAGCTTCGTCAGTACCCTTTAAACCGTCGGCAATAATAACATGACATCCTGTGGAAAAGGGTGAATAGCCATTTT
Organism: uncultured Oscillospiraceae bacterium; assembly: GCA_964369235.1. Classification (GTDB taxonomy): domain Bacteria; phylum Bacillota; class Clostridia; order Oscillospirales; family Ruminococcaceae; genus CAYJEQ01. The sequence continues at coordinate 8,932 of CAYJEQ010000089.1, forward strand.
CATAAGCAGCTTCAAGGTGCTCTAGGGCGTCCTTTCTTCTACCTACATACAGGGTGTTACAGTCAGTAAGAAATGGCTTCCCTCCTAGGGATTTTACCACATCAGCAACTACCTTAGAGTAGTTAGGGCGTAGATAAGCTAGGTTTCCAGGCTCACCAAAGTGAATTTTAATAGCACAGAACTTCTCGTTAAAATCAATATTCCCAATGCCAGCCTCACGAATTAACTTTTCTAACTTCTTTAATAGGTTTGTGCCAGGTAGGGCGCGCATATCGGTAAAATAAACTTTGCTCTTTTCCATAATAGTAATCTTCCTTTCGTAAATAAAGTAACAACTTCCTATAGATTATACCAATTATTACTAGATTATTCAATGATAATATATGAATTGTTAGCCTTAGCTATTATTTTAGATAATATATCCTATCTCACTATGGTAATTATAGATATGAAAAGCCCCTAGATTACTACAATGAAGTGACCCCAAAAAGTTAGACGTGATATTTTATTTAAATTGTACAAATTGAA
>CAYJEQ010000090.1:0-9435 GCA_964369235.1 uncultured Oscillospiraceae bacterium
ATTATCAATAGAAAATAACATACTAAATTCAATAAAAAGAAGAAATAACCTGTATAAACATAGAAAAATTCTTAGTGAAAAATATTATACACTACAAAAAACCTATATAATATGGTAGAATAATTAAGGACTATAATTAAAGAAAATCACTATAGATAAGCATAGAAAAAGGAGTGAGTACATGTTACAGCTAATACTAGGCAGAGCAGGAAGTGGGAAAACCACCTATATAGATAATCTTATTAAAGATAAGGCAGTAGAGGGGAAGAAAATTTTCTATCTTGTGCCAGAACAGTATTCCTTTCAAACTGAGAGAAATATATATAATATACTAGGCAGTAAACTAGCAGCACAGGTTAAGGTTGTCAGTTTTACATCTTTGGCTTACCATCTATTTAGGCATTTAGGATTTCCTAAAGGCAAGGAGCTAACTAAGGCAGAAAAACAGCTTTCCATGGCGCTAGCCTTAGAAGAACTTAAGGATAGCTTAACCCTTTATGGTAGTTATGCAGTTAATGCTAATTTTATCGGCTCAATGATAGAAACCATTGAGGATTTTAAATCCGCAGGGCTAAATAGCATGGTGCTTAAAACAGCAGTAAATCAAGAAAATGAGCCACTGCTAAATAATAAAATAGAAGATTTAACCAGCATTTACGAAACCTATCAAGGCATACTAGAAAAAAATGGCGCAGATCCTAAGGACAAACTAATTATAGCTGGGGAGAAAGCAGCTCAGTATAACTGGTTTAAGGATAGCTATATTTACATAGATGGATTTATGGCATTTACTCCAGTGGAACATGATGTAATTGCTACTATGTCAGAACAGTGTAAGGAGCTGTATATTAGCTTAACCACTCCAAATCTTATGGAAGACGATGGAGGTTTGGGTTGTTTTGCAGGGCCTAGAGCCACAGCGAAAAGACTTATACAACAATCTAAGGAAAAGGGCGTACCAGTAAAAACTCCTGTAATATTAGAGGGAGATTATCGCTATAATTCTGCTGATTTAAAAAACTTTCAGCAAAGCTATATGGATAGCGGTCATACAAAGGAAGTTTACGGAGGGGATATAGAGGTCAATTCCTATCAGGAGCCCTATAGCGAAATAATTGCCCTTAGTGCCAATATAAAATCCCTAATATACGATAAAGGCTATAGATATAGTGATATTGCAATAATTACAAGAGACTTAACTAGATATGAGGGGATAATCTCTAGGGTCTTTGGTAGATATGAGATACCGTTTTTTATGGACGCTACTGAGGATCTGTCTAGATCTCCAATAGTTATGACGCTGTATAACATACTAGACTGTATAAAGTATGGTATGGATAGCCATCATATGCTTAAACTAGCAAAATCTCCTTTAATGTCAGTGGATAAATACCAGTGTTCACTACTGGAAAACTACTGTTACACATGGGGGGTAAAAGGTAGTCAGTTTGCCAGTGATTTTATTAATAGTCCAAGTGGTATGGGAAATCGTCCTAGCAAAGATGATGAATCCCAGTTAAAATCTATAAATGATCTGAGAGCCTATCTATATAATATGGTATCCACTATAAAGGAGGCTATGAAGGAAGAAACAGCCCTAGCCTTTGCTACAGGGGTTTATAATGCTATGAATAGCCTTAAGATTAAGGAGCGATTAGAGGATATATCCCAGTGGTTAGAGGAGGATAAGAAGATTACCTTCTTAAAGGAAGAAAATCTAGTATGGGAAGAAATCCTAAAAACCCTAGACACTATGGTGGATATGTTAGGGGAGCATAGATTTTCTTTTATAAGACTTTATGAGCTTTTTGGGCTGTGTTTAACAGCTGGAGAGTATGGTAAATTACCTCAAACACAGGATCAGGTAATAGTGGGAACAGCCGATAGAATAAGAGTAGGCGAGATAAAGGCTGCCTTTGTAATAGGTTGTGTAGAAGGTGAATTCCCAGCAGTAATTACAGGTGGAGGGGTGCTATCCCCTCAAGAAAGGGAAAGAATTACCCAGCTGGGCATTAAACTAACAGCAGATATAGAGGAAAAAGCCAGCTATGAGAACTACTATAGTTACTATGCAATAAGCAGAAGCTCGGAGAAACTATATCTATCCTACAGTCTTAATGACCATCTAGGAAAGTCACTGGAGCCTTCGGTTATAATTAATCAGATGGAGAGTATATTCGGAGTTAGCGCTAAGGTGCTTTGGGTGGATAGCGATAGTAAGATGATTTGGAATGAAGCAACGGCAGTAGATGTAATTAGCCGAATGCTAGGTGCTGGTAAGGAGAAATCCCAAATAGCAAAAGCCCTAGGAGAGCAGATATACACCAGTAGGTTTTCCCATATAAATAGTAGAGGTAAAACCGACTATATGCACAGTATAGGAGATAATCAGGTACTAGAGGGGATTTATGGTAGTAATCTATATCTGTCACCTAGTAAGATAGAGAATTTTTACAATTGTAGATTTAAGTATTTTCTATCTAATACCTTAAAGATAAATAATCCTCGAAAGGTAGAGCTTTCTCCTATTGAGGCTGGTTCACTTATCCACTATGTGCTGGAAACTATGGTTAAATCCTATGGAAACAGCTTGCATACCTTAAAAGAAGAAGAGTTAGAAGCACAGGTAGAGGAGTTGATAGCAGAGTTTTTATCTAAGCATATTTCTGATTTATCCACTATATCGGCAAGGCTAAGATATCTATTTAATCAGCTTGCTGGTGACATAGTGATAATAGTAAAACAGTTAGCCAAAGAGCTAGAACAAAGCCTATTTACCCCAGAGGCATTTGAACAGGAAATATCCTATGACAGCCACTACAAACCTATTAGCCTAAAGCTAGAAACAGGACAGAACCTTGTAGTTAGTGGTGTGGTAGATAGGATAGACAGCTACGAAACCGATGGCATAAAATACATTAGGGTAGTGGATTACAAATCAGGGATAAAATCCTTTAGGCTTAGTGATGTTTACTATGGTCTTAATATGCAGATGTTAATGTATCTTTTTGCAATATGTGGACAGGACTTTATACAAAACTCCACCAAACCAGCAGGGGTGCTATATATGCCTGTAAAGAATACATTAGTATCGGTGGATAATTCTATGACAGATGAACAGATTAACCAAAAGAAACAGGAAACCATGAGGATGAATGGACTGGTACTGGCTAAGCAAGATGTTATATATGGGATGGAGCGTGGAGGCGAGGGAATATTTATCCCAGCCAAAATTAAAAAAGGTGAGATTGACAGCAAATCTTCCGTTGCTAGCTTAGCAGAGATGGGGCGACTGCACCGAATGGTAGAGGGAAATCTTCTTAAAATGGGGGAATACATCTACTCGGGAGATGTGGCAGCAATGCCAACACAGGGCACAGACAATCAGCCTTGTAAATACTGTGACTACAGCCTAATGTGTGGACATAGCCCACAGGATCAGGTAAGGGAGCTAGTAAAGAAAAGCAATCGTGAAATCCTAGAACTAGCACAGGCAGAGCAGGAAAGCCAGTTAAATAAAGAGTAATCTGTATAGCCACCCACCCCTAATCCGAACCAGTTTTATGATGGCAGATAGCCTTACTATTGGTGTCAAAGCCTATTGTAAGGCGAAAGCATTACTGCAATGCATTGTTGCAAGGCTTTTCCTTAATATTAATCCTTTCTGCTAATCATAAAATCTGCGACCTAAACACCAAGCATATTTGCTTGTAGCAAGGCAGACGACGACGGCATACTCTCGTCTGACTAGGAGGATAACAAAGCTAGAAGTGAATATGCTCAGTGTTTAGGCTGGTTCGTATTAGGTGTGGGTGGCTATAGATAATATAAAAAGGAAGGTTGTGATTAGGTGGCAAATAAATGGACAGTACCCCAAAGCCAAGCCATAGAAGCAAGGGATATGTCGATAATTGTTTCAGCAGCAGCAGGCAGTGGTAAAACAGCAGTGCTAGTAGAACGAGTGGTGTCACTGCTAACTGATAAAGTAAATCCTATTGATATAGATGATCTAGTTCTAGCAACATTTTCTAAAGCAGCAGCTAAGGAGATGAGCCATAGAATATCCACAAGGCTTAGAGAAATTTACACCAGTGATAAATCCCTACATATAGGCAGACAGATACAGAAACTACCTAAAGCCAATATTAGCACAGTACATTCTCTGTGTTTTAATCTAATAAAGGATAATTTTCACAGCTTAGGCCTATCTCCTAATGTTCATATTGGAGATACAAGAGAGCTGGATATAATGCAAAAACAAGCTATAACCACCGTGATGGAATGTCATTATAATTCAGGAGATGAGGCATTTGCCTATCTTATGGAGTTAATGAGTCATGGTAGAGATGATAGAGCCTTTATAAAGATTGTAGAGGATATGTATAAATTCCTACGAAGCTACCCTTTCTATCGCAACTGGTTAGAGGAGATGAAAGAAGAGTATAGTGCAGCTACAAAACCTCAGTACACCCCTTGGGGTAAGGTTATTATGGAGGATACACTTAGCAGATGTAAATATATAAAAAATCTCCTTGTTCTTGCCCTAGAGGAAGCAAACAAAGAGGAAAAACTCTATAATGCCTATGGTGGTGCTATAATGGCAGATTTAGATCAGATAAATCTAATACTTAATGAACTCACCACCGACAACTGGGAGGCAGTGGCAGAAAGACTAGCAAATGTAGCCTTCCCACGACTGGGAAGTGCCACCAAGTGCGAGGATATTTCTGCAAAGGAAAAGTCAAAACAACTGCGAGATATGGCTAAAGACCTACTGGGAAAACTGGCTAAAAAGGATTTATTCTGTGATAGTAAGGAGTTTAAAACCCAGATGGACTTTATCCTACCACTGATAAATACTTTATTTGATATTGTAGGACAGGTAGACGATGAGAACAAAGCTATAAAAACTAATAGCCATATGGTGGATTTTAGTGACCTAGAGCATTATGCACTGGATTTATTAGTAGAAATGGGACAGGAAGGATATACCTCTACAGCTGTGGCAGAGGCTTTCTCTAATAATATTTACCAAGTTCTAGTTGATGAGTATCAGGACACCAATCAGGTACAGGATATGATATTTAAGTCCCTGTCAGAGGGTGGGAAAAAGCTCTTTATGGTAGGAGATGTTAAGCAGAGTATCTATGGATTTAGACAGGCAAAGCCAGATATATTCCTAGAGAAGAAAAACCAGTTCCCAGCCTATGAGGAAAAATCCCATGAAGGCAAGATTATAATGGGGAATAATTTTAGAAGTCGCAGTGAAATAACCACAGCAATTAACTATATATTCACCATGGCAATGACCAAAGAAGCTGGAGGAATAGACTATAATGAAGAAGAATGGCTATATCCCTCAGCACAGTTTCCAGCGATAGCAGATGTAGGCTGTGAGATTGCTGTAATAGATAGTGATATAGATGAGGAAAGTTTAGGCAGTAGGGTAATAGAGGCTGATTACATAGCAGTTAGAATTAAAGAGATGATAGACCGAGGGGATAAGGTAGCTAGTAAAACTGGCACTAGAGCCATAATGGGTGGAGATGTGGCAATACTACTGCGCTCCACAGCTGGCAAGTCAGAAATCTACCAAAAAGCACTAAAGGAACTAGGTATTGACTCGGTGGTGGAGTTAGAAGACGGATTTTTATCCACTGTAGAGATTAACTGTGTACTAGCTATGTTAAAGGCGGTGGAAAACCCACTACTTAATCTGGAACTTGCCACAGCATTAATGTCACCTTTGTTTGGGTTTACAGCAGAGGAAATGGGAGAAATCTCTCTAAACCAAACAGATATACCACTGTACAGCCGTATGCAAACACATAAGGATAAACCTAAGGTAGAGAAATTCTTTAGTGTTTATGATAGGATATCTACAGCAACAGGTTATCTATCAGTGTCACAGATTATCTATCTACTATATGATTTAACCGATTGTGAAGCAGTCTACTCCATGATGAAAAACGGAGCAGTGGCACTGGCAAATCTAAGACTACTATCAGACTACAGCAAAGAATTTGAGAAAAGTGGTTATAAGGGTTTATCAGCCTTTGTAAACTTTGTAAATAAAATCATAGAAAGTGGCTCGGATTTAACCCCAGCATCAACAGTTACAGCAAATCCAGAGGCAGTAAAGATTATGAGCATACATAAGTCAAAAGGCTTGGAGTTTCCTGTGGTGTTTTTAGCAGATACAAAGAAGCAGTTTAACAATGAGGACAGTAAGAAAAGCTATTTAATCCACCCAGAGCTAGGTTTTGGCTGTATGAGAAAGGATAGTAAACTAGGCGTCCAGTATAATACTCTACCTCTGTCAGCCATTAGAATAAAAAATAAAAAAGAACAGTTAGATGAGGAACTTCGCATACTCTATGTGGCAATGACCAGAGCCAAAGAAAAGCTGATTATTACCCCAGTGGTAAAAAATCCTTCCAGTAAGCTAAAGAAACTAGCTATACCACTAAGTGAGGGAAAACTATCAGCTGGACAGGTAATGAGTTTTAACAGTTATAGTGATATTATCCTATCAGCTATGGTTCATCACAGTGATGGAGTAATTCTTAGAAGTTTAGGTGAGTTTTTTACCGATGAGTATAAAGGAAGCTCAGGGGAGTTTATCATTAAAATCGTAGATGAGGAATTAATAGCAGAGCTACACAAGGAAGAAGATATAGATGTATCTAAGGAAGCAAGGGAGATTTCTCAGGAAATAGTAGAGGATATTATTAGAAAAGCAAGCTTTATATACCCTTATGAGAAATTTGTAAATCTACCTACAGGGCTTGCAGTATCCATGATAGGCAAGGAAGAAATTGTACAGGATAAACTCTTTACCAGCCAGCCAAGATTTATTAAGGATAAGGGGTTAACAGGAGCACAGCGTGGTACAGCAGTACATAAGTTTATGCAGTTTGCCCATTATGAACAGGCCAATGTGGACATTAATAAGGAACTAGAGCGACTAGTACAGTGGGGATATCTAGGAGAGGAAGAAGCACAGTCCGTAGATATAAAGAAGCTACAGCAGTTTTTTGCCTCACCACTATATAATAGAATGACTAAAGCCGATAGTGTTTTGCGAGAGTATGGGTTCTTTGCCGATGTAGGCAATGAGGTCTTATCACAGTATACTAATATTCTGCCAGAAGGCACTAAAGTAGCACTACAGGGTATCGCTGACTGTATTATCCTAGAGGGGGATACGGCTATAATAGTGGATTATAAATCCGACTATGTAAAGGATATAAACCACCTTAAAGAACGATACCAAATACAGCTAGGATTGTACAAAACCATACTAAAAGAGTTTTTAGACTGTAGTCAAGTGGAAGCAGTTATCTATTCCTTTAGTTTAGGGCAGTATGTACAGGTGTAACTAGATTAAAAATTAGGAGTAGATTATTTTGGATATATTAGTAAATACATTTATAGATATGGTTACCTCCAGTCCAACCATGATGCTTATATGGGTATTTATTTTAGCTGTTTTTATACTATCAATATGGTTGCCAATTTATATACGAAATAAGATAGTAAAGCAGATAAAGGCACTGGCTGACAACTCCTTAGAAATGACACCTAAAGAATTTTTTAATATGAGAAATACGACTTTAGGTGGTAAAGGTAATCCTAAAATAGCACTAGCTCATGATTTTACAGGGGTTTATATTCTTTTTAACAAGAGTAAAAATATGTACTATGTAGGACAGAGTGTAAAGGTTATTTCTAGGGTTAATGCACATCTTACAGGTAAGGGTAATGGCGATGTATATGCCGATTATAAATATGGTGATGAGTTTACTATAAAGATGATTGGACTTACTGAAAGTAGCTTTTCCTCACTAAATGAGCTAGAGAGGAAAACCATACTTACATATGATGGATACTCTAAAGGTTACAATAAAAATAGAGGCAACAGAAACTAAGTAAAATTTAGCTTTTACTTAAAAAAACTCCCCTATAAACTATTGTTTTATTTAACAAAATACAGTATAATAAACTATTGTATAATTTATAAAAGCTAGAGAAAACATCGAGGAAGGAATGACTATTTTTATGAAAGAACTGGATAAAATATATAATCCTAAATCTTTTGAAGATGAGATTTACGCTAATTGGATGGAAAAAGGATATTTCCATGCAACAGTGAACAAAGATAAGAAACCATACACAATTATGATGCCTCCACCAAATATTACAGGACAGCTTCATATGGGACATGCACTAGATGCAACATTTCAGGATATTCTAATTAGAACAAAGAGAATGCAGGGATATGAAGCCCTATGGCTACCAGGTACCGACCATGCTTCCATTGCTACCGAGGCTAAAATCGTAGAAGCAATGAACGAAGAAGGTGTTTCTAAAGATGATATCGGCAGAGAAGGTTTCCTAGAGCGTGCATGGCAGTGGAACGAAACTTTCGGTGGCAGAATAGTTGAACAGCAGAAGAAGATGGGTGGTTCCTGTGACTGGGATCGTTCTAGATTTACTATGGACGAAACCTGTTCTAAAGCTGTACAGCAGGTGTTCTTTAACCTGTATGAAAAAGGCCTAATTTATCGTGGTGAGCGTATTATTAACTGGTGCCCTAACTGTAAAACTTCTATTTCTGATGCTGAGGTAGAACATGAGGAAAAGGCAGGCCACTTCTGGCATATTAAGTATCCTATTAAGGATAGCGAAGAATTTTTAGAAGTAGCTACAACTAGACCAGAAACAATGCTAGGGGATACAGCTGTAGCAGTACACCCAGATGATGAAAGATACAAGCACCTAATTGGTAAGATGATTATACTGCCACTAATGGACAGAGAGATACCAATTATTGCTGATACCTATGTAGAGATGGATTTTGGTACAGGTTGTGTTAAGATGACACCAGCCCATGACCCTAATGACTTTGAAGTAGGTCTTCGTCACAGCTTACCTATTATTAATGTAATGAATGATGATGCAACTATTAACGAAAATGGTGGCAAATATCAAGGTATGGAAAGATACACAGCTAGAAAAGCAGTAGTTAAGGATCTAGAAGATCAGGGTCTACTTATCCAGATTAAAGATCACACCCACAATGTAGGAAGCTGTTATAGATGTTCTACAGTGGTAGAGCCTTGGATTTCCAAGCAGTGGTTTGTTAAGATGGAGCCTCTAGCAAAACCGTCTATTAAGGCAGTTCGTGAAGGTGAAATTAACTTTATTCCACAGCGTTTTGACAAGATATACTTCCACTGGATGGAAAACATCAAGGACTGGTGTATCTCCCGTCAGCTATGGTGGGGACATAGAATCCCAGCGTACTACTGTGGCGATTGTTCTGAGATTACAGTATCAATAGAAGGCAAACCATCAGCTTGTAAATGTGGCTGTACCGACCTTAAACAGGACGAAGATACTCTAGATACATGGTTCTCCTCTGCTCTGTGG
>CAYJEQ010000091.1:0-8763 GCA_964369235.1 uncultured Oscillospiraceae bacterium
TTGCAGTAATGCTTTCGCCTTACAATAGGCTTTGACACAGATAGTAAGCCTATCTGCCATCATAAAACTGGTTCGGATTAGGTGTGGGTGGCTAGCCACCCACACCTATAATCCTTAAGACTTCGGTTGATACCTTGATAGTTCATAGCTTTTTTACTATAAAAATCTCTTAATATATTATACGCATTATGCTAGTAAGAGTTCCTTACAATTTTATCCTAAATTCATTGTGCACTTTTCACAAAAACTAAACAACATGTTATGCTTGTATACAATTTACATCATTGTATACAATGTGCTACAATGTACCTAAGTGGCACAACTATAATTTACATGGAGGTAACCATGCAACAGCAGAGCTTTAGCAGTGAAGAAATTTATAATATTTTAAAAGAAGAAATTCTATCTCTTCAGATTAAACCTGGAGATGCACTAGGCGAGAATATGCTGTGTAGTAGATTTGGTACTTCTAGAACCCCTGTAAGAGCAGTTCTAAGACGATTAGAAGGACTAGGACTAGTTCAGATTATCCCCCATAAGGGGACTTTTGTCACCAGACTGGATTTAGATGAGATTAATCAGCTAATCTATCTAAGGGTTGCCGTGGAATCCAGCGTTCTTTCGGACTTTATGGATGTAGTTACCCCTATGATGCTAGAGAAAATTCGCTACATCATCAGAAAACAAAGGGTAGTGCTAGAAAGTGGTGAGCCTCTACAGGCATTCCTTACTATGGACACCCACCTACATGGTGTGTGGTTTAAGGAAACCGGCAAAACTAGACTATGGGACATAATCCAGAAACATCAGGTTCACTATACTAGATTTAGAATGCTTGATATAACAAAGCTTCAGCATATTGAAAATATAATCGAAGATCATGAGCGCCTGCTTGACATCATCGAGAATAAAGATAAAGATGCTGTGTTATCCTATTTAGATAACCACCTATTCGGTGCTATTAAAAGGGTATCCGATAAGGTAACTTCCACCTATAGGGATTACTTTATAGAGGAAAAACCAGAAACAAGTAATTTTATTGATTTTTAGATATACACATTAAGTGAAAATACGGAGGATATTACTATGAAGGATCTACTGAAAAAACTATACGGCATAGGTGTTGTACCAGTTGTTAAAATCGACGACCTAGAAACAGCACTACCAATTGCTAAGGCACTATGTGAGGGTGGGGTACCATGTATCGAAATCACCTTCCGTACAGCTCATGCAGCAGAATCTATTAAGATGATCTCTCAGGCTTACCCACAGATGCTAATCGGTGCAGGTACAGTTCTAACACCAGCACAGGCTGATCAGGCTATGGAAATGGGTGCTACATTTATCGTAAGCCCAGGTCTTAACCCAAATCTTGTTTCCTACTGTATCGAAAAAGGCTACCCAATCCTACCAGGTTGCTCTACAGCTTCCGATGTAGAGAGAGCTATCGAGCTAGGACTGGACACAGTTAAGTTCTTCCCAGCAGAGGCAGCAGGTGGTATTAAGATGATTAAATCCCTAGCTGGTCCTTACACAAATATCAAATACATGCCAACAGGTGGTATTACCGAGAAGAATATTAATGATTACCTAAGCTTTGACAAAATCATTGCTTGTGGTGGTAGCTACCTAGTAACTAATGATCTAGTTAAAAGTGGCAACTATCAGGGTATTGTTGACATCTGCCGTAAGAGCATTAAGGCAATACTCGGCCTTGAAGTTCTACATGTAGGTATTAACGCTGCTAATGAAGCTGAGCATACTGCTATAGCTAATGAGCTAGGCGCTATGACATTTAGCCCATGCAACACAGGTAATAGCTCCACATTTGTAGGCACAGGTTTTGAAGTTATGAAAACTCCATTCCTAGGTGCTAATGGGCATATTGCACTAGGTGTTAATGATGTTGAGAGAGCAGTAGCTTACTATGAAATGCTAGGTTACAGCTTTAAGGCTGAAACAGCTAAACATAAGAATGGCAAGCTAATTGCTATCTACTTTGAAAAAGAAATCGGTGGTTTTGCTTACCATCTTGTACAAAAAGCAAAGTAATTACAGTTAATATCCTTTTATAAAAAAGGATAACATAAATGCAAATTAATCCAAATCCAAATTAATCCAAAAAAACCATTACCTGTTAAAGGTAAAAAACCATGAATTAATTCATGTAGAAGTTTTGTGATTTTCGGAACATATCCGTCCGAAATTTTGCCACTGGAAAACTCAGTGGCAAAATCCCACAAAACATCAAGAAAGGAATGTATTATTATGTCTAAAAAAGTTATAACATTTGGCGAAATTATGCTAAGACTAGCTCCAGAGGGCTACCTAAGATTTATCCAGGCTGACAAGTTCGGCGCTACTTATGGTGGTGGTGAAGCTAATGTAGCTGTATCCCTAAAAAACTACGGCCTTGACGCTGCTTTTGTAACAAAGCTACCTAAGCACGAAATCGGTCAGGCTGCTGTAAATGCACTTGGCAAATACGGCGTAGACACAAGTAAAATCGTTCGTGGTGGCGACAGAGTAGGTATCTACTTCCTAGAGAAGGGTGCTTCCCAGCGTCCATCTAAGGTTGTTTACGACAGAGCTGGTTCTGCTATTGCTACAGCTTCTAAAGAAGATTTTGACTGGAACGCAATCCTTGATGGTGTCCAGTGGTTCCACTTTACAGGTATTACTCCAGCTCTAGGAGCAAATGTTGCAGATATCTGCCTAGATGCTCTTAAGGCTTGTAAAGAAAGAAATATCCCAACTTCCTGTGACCTTAACTACAGAAAGAACCTGTGGACAAAGGCTGAAGCTCAGGAAACAATGACTAAGCTAATGGATTATGTTGATGTTTGTATCGCTAATGAAGAAGATGCAGCTGATGTATTTGGTATCCATGCAGCAAACACAGATGTAACAGGTGGTAAAATCAACCATGACGGTTACAAAGATGTTGCTAAGCAGCTAGCTGAAAAATATGGCTTTAAGAAGGTAGCTATTACACTTCGTGGCTCTATTTCTGCTAATGATAATAACTGGGCGGCTATGCTATATGACGGTAGTGATTACTTCTTTAGTAAGAACTACGCTGTTCATATCGTTGACCGTGTTGGTGGTGGCGATAGCTTTGGTGGTGGTCTAATCTACTCCATCCTATCTGGCTACGACAGCCAGCAGACAATCGAGTTTGCTGTAGCTGCAAGCTGTCTAAAGCACTCCATCGAAGGCGACTTTAACCTAGTATCTGTTGATGAGGTTACTAAGCTTGCTGGTGGTGATGGCACAGGCAGAGTACAGAGATAATTCCTTAACTCCTATTTATATTTCATCGTAATACCAGCCTAGATTAGATGTGCGTATCCGATTTAGGTAGGTATTAGGAGGAAAGACTACTGGTCTTTAGAAGGTCGGTGGTCTTTTTCTTCAGTCTAATCGCTTTAACACAGTAGTGTGGTTGAGCGGGAAATCCCCTTTTATCTGTGTGTATGTAAATCCCTGTTGATTTTTTCCATTTAATGTACTATTATTAGATATATTGTTAATATAACTTATCTGTTGATAATACATAAGGAGCAATATTAGTTTTGTGATTTTCACTCATTATAACCCCTGAAACACACAAAACACCCAGAAAGGAATGAACATTTATATGGAAGAAAGTCAAGTTTTGGATTTTGCCTTTGACATCGGGGAAGCTCTACTAAAAAACGGCGCCGAAATCTCCCGTGTAGAGGAAACTATAACAAGAATTCACCGTCATTTCACAGTGAAAGATGTGGGTATATTCGTTTTAAGCAATGGTATATTTATGACTGCTGGACAGGGAGGGAAACCCATTTACTCCAAGGTAAAGCATATACCTCTGTCTGGTTTTAACCTAGATACTGTAGACGCTGTAAACAATCTTTCACGAATGGTTTGCAGTGGTAGTCTTACCCTTGAGGAAGCGCAGGCTAAACTTACCCAAATATCCAGGCCTATTAAGCGCAATCAGCTTTTTGGGGTGGCTATGGCTGGCATAGGTAGTGGTGGCTTTTGTCATATTCTTGGTGGTGGCCTAGCTGAGTCCCTACTTACCCTTCCCATTGCAGCACTTCTATATGTTCTGGTGCTGTACTGTATAAAGATTAAAACCCATAAACTTACCCTTAATATACTAGGTGGTGCCTTTATTACCTTGCTTTCCGTAGTAGCTTTCTATCTGTTTCCTACCATTAGCATGGACAAGGTTATTATCGGCTCTATACTGCCTCTAGTTCCTGGGGTGGCTCTTGTTAACTCCATCTGTGATATAGCCAACAGCGATATTATCTCTGGGCTGGTAAGACTTATGGACTCCCTACTGGTATTTATGTATATTGCCATTGGGGTAGGGGTAACCCTTGCACTGTTTAACTCTATGGCTGGAGGTATACTGCTATGATAACTACAATTATAACCCAGACCATCTGTGCCTTTGTGGGGACTTTGGCTTTTTCGGTGCTTTTTAACACCCCTAAGCGATGTTACCTAAGCTGTGGCACCACTGGTGCTATTGCTTGGTTTGTTTATATTATCACTGCCATAAAACTAGCAGATCCTATTGCCATTTTTCTAGCTACAGTGGTAACTATGAAGATTGCAAAACACCTATCCATTAAGAAAAAATGCCCTAAAACCGTGTTTATAGTGGTAGGTATCTTCCCCCTAATCCCCAGTGCCAGTGTTTATGACACCATATACGCCCTAGTTATAAGTGATTCCATACTATTCTCTCAGTACGGAATGGTGGCACTACAAAGTGCTATTGCCATAGTTCTAGGCATAGTATTTATGTCCCCTAAGAAACCTGTATACCCCTCATAGCTTTACAAGGGTAATTAGCAACAGTAAATTACCCTTATAATTTAACCTAAACAGTTTATCCTAGTAATTTACTAATGAGTGTTATTACAGAATTATTTTTTAATAATTTGTAAATAACATAGAAAAATTACGAAAATACAGATAATTCCACCTAATCAGTTGACATAATAGGTGATTTTATAATAATATTGTCCAGTAACTTACACTGTATCTGTATAAACATACATATCAGATTACAGTGAGTAACCTATAGGAGGTGATAAGGTAGCACATTGTTAGTGATTAAAACAAATCCATTTACCTAAGTATTTATCTAAAGAGTTTGTAAAATTACACAGCAATTAACGAAAGGATAGGAAATAATAATGAATAACAAAAACAAAAGCTCCCTAATGGACAGAGGTCTAAACAGTATCGAAAGGGTAGGTAATAAACTGCCCCATCCTATAACTATGTTTGGTGTTTTAATACTAGCCATTATAGTTATATCTGCAATCTGTGAGGCAACAGGTGTTTCTGCCACTGGTGAGCTAGTAAATAGATCTAAAGGTATTGTAGAGGTTCAAACAGTTACTGCAGTCAGCCTACTTAACCTTGAAGGCGTTGCTTATATGATAACTAAAGCAATACCTAATTTTATCGGATTTGCTCCTCTTGGAGTGGTACTGGTAGCTATGTTTGGTATTGGCCTACTGGAGGATAGTGGATATATCTCTGCTATGCTAAAACGCACCGTTGAGGTTACCCCAGCTAAACTATTAACACCTATGGTAGTTTTCCTAGGTATTATGTCAAACCTTGCTGACTCAGTAGGATATATTGTTGTTATCCCACTGGCAGCACTTATGTTTTTAGCTTATAACCGTCATCCTATGGTAGGTCTAGCTGCTGCTTTTGCAGGGGTTTCTGGTGGTTTCTCTGCTAACCTTGCAATCGGTACCCTTGAGCCACTGCTAGTAGGTATTACCAACGAAGCAGTAAAGATGGTTGACCACTCCTACACAGTGCAGTTTACAGGTAACTGGTACTTTATGATTGTGTCTACCTTTGTAATTACCTTCCTAGGTACAATAGTTACTGAAAAAATTGTTTCTCCTCGTTTTGGAGAGTGGAAACCAACTCAGTCTGCCTCCGGTGATATTGAAGAATTTAAAATGACTCCTATAGAAAAGAAAGCTCTAAAAATCTCAAATCTTGTACTGCTGGCAACTATTCTAGTTTTCGTGCTAATGTGTATGCCTTCTGACTCTCCACTAAGAGCTGAGGACGGTAGTATTCTTGGTATGACAGCTTCCCCAATTATGTCCGGTATCGTTGTAGTTATTGCTGTGGTATTCTTTGTTCCTTCTGTGGTTTATGGTAAGATTACCGGCAAGTACAAAAGCGATAAAGATGTAGGGTCTGCAATGAGTAAGGCTATGTCTAGCATGGGTGGATACATTGCTATTGCCTTTGTTGCTGCACAGTTTATCAACTACTTCTCCTACACAAATCTAGGTACAATCCTTGCTCTAAAGGGTGCTGAATTCTTTAGAACAGCAGGTATCGGCCCTATTCCGACTATGGTATTATTTATACTATTCTCTGCATTTATCAACCTATTTATGGGATCTGCTTCTGCAAAATGGTCACTACTGGCACCAGTATTCGTGCCTATGTTTATGCTACTGGGCTACTCCCCAGAGTTTGCACAGGTTGCTTATCGTATCGGTGACTCCAGCACTAACATAATCACCCCTATGATGAACTACTACCCAATGATATTAATATTCGCAAAGAAATACGACGAAAAAATTGGTATGGGTACTCTAATCTCCACTATGATACCATACAGTGTGGTATTCCTTGTAGGTTGGACAGCACTACTAATAGTATGGATAATGCTAGGACTACCTCTAGGCCCTAATGCACCACTATTTATTGCTTAATTAGAAGGTATTTACTTTAAGATAGCTTTTCAAACAGGAAAGGAATGCACATTATTATGGATAATATAAAACTACAAAGCCTTCGTCAGTTAATGAAGGAAAGAAACATAAGTAGCTACTATCTACCTGTTTCCGACTATCACAGCTCGGAATATATTGGGGATTATTTTAAGACACTGAGGTATATTACAGGTTTTACTGGTTCTGCTGCTGTTGCAGTGGTTACACTGGATAAAGCGGCACTGTGGACCGACGGCAGATACTTTATCCAAGGGGAAAAAGAGCTGGCTGGCAGTGGTTTCACCCTTATGAAAATGGGACAACCTGAAACCCCAACCGTAGAGGAATTTATCAGCCAAAACACCCCAGAAAATGGTGTGGTAGGTTTTGATGGTAGAATTATGCCTACCCAAACAGCCTTTGCCTTTAAAAGCAAACTAGCCCATAAGAATATTACCTTCCACAGCCATGAGGATTTAATCCATCAAATATGGACAGAGGGCCCTAGTCTATCCTGTAATCCTATTTGGCAGATTGACGATGAACTTGCTGGGGAAAGTGTTTCACAAAAGGTAGCTAGAATTCGCAGCGAGATGGCTAAAACTGGGGCAACTATCCATCTAGTTACCACCCTAGACGAAACAGCATGGTTATTTAACCTAAGGGGCAGTGATATTGCCTCTACACCACTGTTTATGTCCTATGGGGTAATAACTGCTGATAAGGTTATGTTATTTACACAACTACCTGCAACAGAGTATGTACAGGATAAGATAAAGGCTGATGGTGTAATTCTTTGTGATTACAATGAAATTGACAGCTATATTACAAATCTTACAGGGGAAAAAATCCTACTGGAAACTAAGAAGGTAAACTTTACTCTATATAATCTAATTAATAGTAGCAATACCATTATAGACGCCCCAAACCCAATAGCTCTAACCAAAGCAGTGAAAAACCCTACAGAAATCCTAAATATGAGAGATACTCATATTAGAGATGGGGTAGCAGTAACTAAGTTTATCTACTGGGTAAAGGAAAACATCGGCAAAATCCCTATGACCGAGCTGTCTGTAGCAGATAAGCTAGAGGATTTTAGAAGGGAGCAGATGGGCTTTTTATCACCTAGTTTTGTGACTATCTCAGCCTATCAGGAAAATGGCGCTCTGTGTCATTATCGTGCAACTAAGGACAGCTATAAAGAGCTATCCCCTAAAAACCTACTGCTTATTGACTCAGGTGGTCAGTATGTAGGTGGTACTACGGATATAACTAGAACTATCGCCCTAGGTGAGCTTACCCCTAGAGAGAAGCAGTTCTTTACCATTACAGCAAATAGTATGTTAAAAATCGGAGATGTTAAATTCCCACAGGGTTGTACTGGGCTTAATCTGGACTATGCAATTAGGGGAGATATGTGGAAGATGGGACTTAACTACAACCACGGCACCGGTCATGGTGTAGGGTATATGTCCACTGTTCACGAGCGTCCTAATGGTCTTCGCTGGAAGGTTGTACCTGAGCGTGAGGACAGTGCAGTGTGGCAACCTGGTATGATTTGTTCTGTTGAGCCTGGCATCTACCTAGAAGATGAGTTAGGTGTAAGAATAGAAAACCTAGTGCTATGTGTAGAGGCTGAAACTAATAGTTTTGGGACTTTCCTAGAATTTGAGCATCTGACTTATGCCCCAATTGACCTTGAGGCAATTGACAGGGAGTATATGACAGCAGATGATATTCAAAGGCTAAACAGCTATCATAAAGAAGTCTACGAAAAAATCTCCCCATACCTAAACCCACAGGAATCCCAGTGGTTAAAGGAAGCAACTAGAGAGATATAGTTTAATTATTAGATAGGTTGTAGGTTGTTTATAGCTTGTGTGCAAAATAATCACTATAGTAAAATAATTAACCACATATTAACTAGTATATCTAAAAATATTCAAGTCAAGACCACCCGTGACAACGGGTGGCTTGCACTAACCCTATAAGGGTATTA
>CAYJEQ010000092.1:0-8189 GCA_964369235.1 uncultured Oscillospiraceae bacterium
ACTTTTTGATTAGGTTAACCTTTTTGCTGAGGTTAACCTTTTTTCTGAGGATAACCTTTTTGCTGAGGGTAACCATTTTGCTGAGGATAACCTTTTTGCTGAGGGTAACCATTCTGCTGAGGATAGCCATTTTGCTGAGGATAGCCACCTTGCATAGGTTTACCTAGGGCAGCACATATTTCATATCCCATCTGTTCATATCGTCTATAATCTTCACTATATCTATTGTCAATCTCTTCAAAATTTGGACTAAGTCTTAATTTAATATCATCAAACCAAGGGCTGTTTAGTTGAATATCAACATAAAACTCATAGAGTGTTCTATATCTAGGAGGATCATAGCTTTCTGTTTCACCATCATTATCACGATATATTTCCTCTTCATCTTCTCTTATATCAAGGGTGCAGTTTAGCACCTGTGAAAGCATAATAACATCGGGATTTTCCTCTCTCCAGTTGTCCCTTTTACAGTAGATAAAAGTGCCACTGGCCTCATCAATCTTTATCTCATTATCACTGCCAAGAGTTCTTGTAGGAGAGAAAGCCCTTACAACCTCCTCGTTTTGCTTTCTGTAATCAAGTTGTGCTTTTATTTCCTCTACAGTTGAGTTTCGACGGTCATCAAATAGGGGAGAAAGCAGTTTTCCACAGTCCTTACACATATTGCCATCTTCAAGTTTACGATTACCTAAAAGACCTATTTTTTCTCCACAAATATCACATTCTTTTTTATCAAAAAAACCCATAATAGTACCACCTTTCTTTTTATGTTTTTCTTTAAGATTAACTAAGTATAATTAAGTCTTACCAGTATCCATAGCACTCCTCCTAAATATAGTATATTTATCTATCATAGTTAAATTTTAACAAAGCTACTATGATTTTGGAATGTGCCAATCGGCACATTTTTTGTATTTATATGTGGTTTTTAGGCAAAAAAAGGATGTATCATATTTTGTACGATACACCCTAAATCTATTTTTTTGCTGAAATCCAACCATTACCTATTACATATATAACTAGTTCCATAGTACTTTTACAATTAGCCTTAGTTAGCATATTTTCAATATGTCTTTTTACTGTGCCTTCGGCTATGTGCATTTCCTCGGCAATCTCTTTTCTTGTATAGGAGTAGCAAAGTAGTCGCAAAATCTCCAGCTCCCTATCAGTAAAAGGTGCTTCACCGGTGGCAGTAGGTATCTGCACCTTTTCAGGAAAACTGCCCTTGTCCTTTACTACTGCCCGTATCATATCCACAAAATCCTCTATGGTTTTTGATTTTGATAAAAAAGCGTCAGCACCTGCTTCCTTAGCTTTAGGTATGTAGGATATTTCATCAAAGCCACTCATTACAATAACCTTTATTTCAGGAAACTCAAATTTAAGTTTTTCTGTAAGTTTAATACCACTATCGCTTTTTTCCATAGAGATATCTGTTAGTACAACATGGGGGGAGGCTTCTTTACACATAGTGACTACAGATTTTATATCACTGGCACTGCCTGCGTATACCATATCCTCCTCTGCTTCTACAACACTGCGAAAGGAATCTAGCACCGATTTGTGATCATCAACTATAAATACTCTTATCATTATCATTCCCCCTGTCTATTGTAATAATTAAGCTAAATTCTGGAATTACCTCTACCTTTAAAACTCCACCAGCATTCTCCACACGACTTCGTATACCAAATAGTCCACCACCTTCTACCAATCCTTTTTTAGGGCCATGTCCGTTATTGGTGATTTCCATTCGATAGGTTTTGCCATTATCATTTATTTTGCAATAGACTTTAGTGGCAGCTGCGTGTTTGATAGCATTAGTAGAAGCCTCCCTTAATACCGATAGAAATAAAAAAGCAATTTGCTCCTCCTTAGGCAGTGGATTAAGAAGCTCTATTTCCAAGCCTATTTTATAAAAATACTGGTATATTTCCTCAAAAAGCTCCTTTGCATTACCACCTTTACGGTGTTTTATCTGCTCTATTGCGTCTTGGGAGAGAAGTAGTAGCATATCATAATCAGGCTCTACATCACCTTGTATTATCCTTTGCATAGCTGTTAGCCTCTGTCCTAGTACATCATGTACTCGTGAGCGTATTAGAGAATATTCTCGCTCTCGTCTTAGGGCTTCCATATTTTCTGTAAGCTTTTCTATCTCTTTGCTTTGGCTTGCTAGCTTTTTGTTTTCTTCTTCTAGGGCGTAAAATGCACCGATACTTTCCCTTACATCTATTGCTGTAATCTCTATATACTCCACTCCACCTGAGGTAAACTGCTGTTTTCTAAATCTCCAAGCACCTATAGAAGTTCTGAGAAGTATATCACCCTCTACAATCTGCCTGTACACACTGTCACTTTTAAAGCTTTGTAGATTATCCCAGAACAAAAGACCGTTTTTCGGCTGGGTATCCATGTATTTAATAGCAAGCTGTGACATTTTTTCATTTATTAAAAAAACATATCCACTAAGATCACAAAACAGCACCCCACAAGGTAGGGTATTTAGCCCCTCCATTACCGAGAAGGCATTTAGCTCATTTTTCTGTCTGTGGAGAGTTTTCTTTATAATATTTATACTGCGATAAAATAGGATTAATATAGAGATTAACAGAAATACTATATATCCTAGCTGTAGTAGTTCAGCAGATATAGGTAAGGTCAAAATCACTGCTAAAACAGCTAATCCACTATACTGAACTTTTTTAATAGAGAGTACAGCAAAGGATACACCAGAAGCTATACCTGAAATATACAGTAGTATATCTAAATTACCTAGACTTATAACTCCATATCGACTATTTATTATTACAGTAACCATGGTCAAGATTAGTATGGCAACATGGATAAGAAGGAATATATCACCTATAATAAGGTGTTTTTCCTTTAGTCGGTAGTTAAGTAGATTAACACATAAATACCCACTTTCTAAAGAAAAAAGGCAGATTAAAAGGAAGAATACTAAAGCCAAAACACTTCTTGAATAGAAAAATAAATCAGTCATTTTCTGCCTCCTTTGTAAAGGATAGTAGATAAACCTGTGAGTCTTCCCACTGTTTTGATATTAGTCTGTAGTGGGTGTTGTATTTAGGGAGAGGGGGGAAGTTGTCATTATCATAAAGTGGTTTATTAGCCAGCAGAGAAAAAATTATTTCACCAGCATTTTCATATATCTGAAATAAAACACTACTAGCCTCTTTCTCCTTGCACCTTTCTAGGGCATAGGTGAAAAAAGAATATATAACAGCCATATTCTCAGTGGATAAATTATCCGAAATTCTACAATCAATAGTAATTGATAGCTGATTACTATCTATTAGCTCCTTAACTTCCTCAAAGGAACTTATCAAAATAGACACTGGCTGACTGTCTTCATATAGAGCATTAATACGGTACATACTATCCCTTTTCATAGTGGTAGCACATAAATTAATTGCTGTCATAAGGCTTTTTTTATCCCCACCCTTTGCTATATCCTCTATATAGCCCTTGATTTTTTCTGTGCCTATAATAAGTATTTGATCAATGCTATCATAAACTGATTTTTCTGCTGATAGTGAAGCAAGATTAGCCTTAACCTCACTGTTTTCCAGTAAAAACTTATTGTTTACCTTAATCTCCTCGTTTACAGCTAGGAGTTTAACCTCAGCAGTATTAATTGAGGTATAATCCTCAAAATAATAAAATTTACCTCCAGTAATTTCACTACTTCTTTTTATAAAGTTTTCGTTTACATCTTTAGTTACTATGGATTTATACACTGGATTATCCTTATTATCAGTAATTTCCATAGCTAGGTTAGAGTGCTTAAAAAACCTAGCATAGCCTTTATTAGTAGGGAAAAGTCTACTTTGTATACAGGACTCAATATACAGGATAGCCATAATAGTCATTGTAAAGGTAAGGTCAAATTCTAGAAAGGGGGTAAAGCCTGCTGAACGCAAAAGGACATAAGACACAAATCCAATAGTAATAACTGCTGGATAAATAAAAGCACCTTTCCTAGGATTGGTTATATTTTTGTAAACTAGCAAACCATATGCAAATATAACACTTACAGCCACCCAACCCATAACAAACCAATACCCAGTATTGTGGGTAAAAGAGCTAGATATGTAGTCATGGACAATAAACACAAAATTATGAAAATTATTAGTAAAAACTAAAATCAAGGGGATAAATGTCAGCACAAAGTAAACCTTATAAGCAGATATGATTTTTGGGCTTATATTTACAGTTCCTACCCTAAGAGCAACATTTACAAGAAGTGCTGGCATAAATAGTATAGGCACATAGTACAGGTACCACAGGGTAGTTTCTAATATAGCACTGGAGCCAGTAATGGACTTTAGTAGCCCTATAGTGATAAAAAATATCCCCAGTAATAGGGCATAGAAGATGTAGGTTCTAATTTTCACATTAGTTATGCGACGGATAATGCTTATCATATAAGATATTATAATAAAAAGCAGTGGTAGAAAAAAGGCAGTGGTTTCTATAGAATTTGTAAATCCATATAATCTTGTGTTAAAAGTATCTCGTCTAAGGGTTTTTGACACAAGGGTAGTTGCCAAATTATACTCCTCTATATCCTCCACATAGGCTGTGTTTGAATACTGCTCAGCAGATGGGTAGTATTTATTATCACAACTGCCATCAGGTAAACGGTAGCCATTTTCCATAAGCTTGTCCTTAAGATTATCACTAAAGCAGATACTGTCATTATATATCATAGCACCAAAATCAAAGCTAAGACTACCCTCAGAAGGTATGATTATCTGAAGATTCCTACCATTTTTTATTAGATTAACTGCTGTGCTATCGGTGGTAACTATAATAGGTTTACTCATATTCCCTGTGAAAAATCTTCCCTGAGCCTCTATCAGTGCAAAATCTTTGGCAATTGCCTCTACATCATATTCCCCATAAAGTCCCTTTGCCATAGCTAGGACGATTTGATGTGTTTGGGGGTATTCCCACATATTAGGTGCTACAGAATTTCCAAAATCAAAATTTATCTGCTGATTTGTATCTAGTAAATCAGAAAAGCTGTCTATTACTTCCTCAGTTTGTTCTCGGTCAACAGCAATTACCACTGTTTGGGTAAAATGTGGCATAAAAGTATAATCATCATATTCACTGGTAAGTGGTAGGGCAGAGGTATCATAAAGGGCAATGTTATCGCCAATGGTAAAGTTTCTCATAGTGGACTGGTAGGAAGTACTCTTTACCATAATATCAGAATAGCTATCACTAATAGTATTAATATATAGGTTATCTTTTTCATAGATGGTATAGCTACTATTAGAGGGTACTCTTTGGAAAATAGACATAGCAAAAACAAAGATAGTAATTATTACTATCACATAGCCTATTAAGGAAAAAAACTTGCCTTTTGCCATAAAAATGCTCATTCCTTTCACGGTGTTTTGTGCAGGTGTTATAATGACTGAAAAGCACAAAACCCAAGTTTGAAACTTTGTTTCAAACTACCCCCTTATAGTTTACTAGATGCTGCTAAGTAAATACTTCTAAGTAACGAAATCCATTTATTACTATTATTATATAATTTTACATATTAAAATTCAACTAACAAAATAGTAGATTAGCTAATTATAATTGAAATTGTAGTAAGGCTGTAATGGTCACTACTCCAACCATTACAGCCTTAATTACCTATGCCCAAGGGTCAGCACTTTTAGGTTTTCTAATATCAGGTAGTAGGTGGTATTCCCACAAAAACCACTGTCCTGTGGATTCTTTTTGACGAAGTTTTACCCCTCGTGGAGTATCTGCTCCACCTGATTTTAAGAATAATTGTAGGTAGCCCTCATCAATTAAATCCTCACTATGGGAGGTTTTATAAACTTTAATAGTAAGTGGCTCCTTAGGCTCATACTCATTTTCTGGAGTAGCTCCCTCAAAATATGAAACCGTTAAATAATCCTTATCTCTAAATCGATCTCTTAAAAACTGTATTTCATAGTTTGAAAGAGGTCTAGGACCCTTTAAATAGTTAAGCATATCTATAGACAGCTCTTTATTTACAGGGTATAGACACAAGGCAACTACCGTTAAAGCAACCACCTTATTAGGGTCTTTAAGATCTGCTCCATCTATAGTTTTAAACTGCTCTAGGGTTGCTGGCATACTGGTGATATTAACATTAACACAGCTTGCTCTGCTTAGGCCATCGCTATTGTTATCATTAGTATTCTCTACTACATCTCTAACACTTTTGCCAACTTCCTTTTTTAACTTGTCAAAAAAACTCATGATACTTTCTCCTTTACTACCAGCTAGGTTATTAAAACATACTTCACATATGATTTATTAAATAACAAGATATTAAAATCCTGTTAAACGGCTTACCAACACCTCATAGCCTGACGAATCCTGACGCTCCTCAGAAAATGCTATTAAAATACTACCATCGGATAGTAACTCCATATCAGAAATCCAAGGATATGATGTGCCTAGCAGATCACTATCTGTTAGGCTACCAATAAAGCCACCTGATTTATCCCAGAATAAAAACTTACGAAGATTACCATCTACAGCTATAAAACCATTATCGGTTTCCACAATATCAGTAACTGCCCCAAGATAATCATCATCACCTGAAAAATCCTCTCCACCTAGTACAAATAGAGGGTTTTTGCTTTGGTCTAAAATCATGATTTTTTCATAATCTTTACCGATTTCATTACCTAGTAATGCTATATGGTTTTTGGTAAATCTTACTTCATCTGCTTCAAAAAGCTCCCCTTCACCATAATATGGTGATATGGTGGCTACATCTCCATTAAAATCTACTCGCTCAGGAACACTTCCTACAAAGTAGGTAAGCCCCCAAGTGCCATTAGGATGGATTTGAATATAATCATTTACTGTGGTGTAGGTAGTTGTGGTTTTGTCAGGTTTGATTTTAACTAAATTACTACCAAAATCCGATACATATATATTTCCATTTCCATCGCTATTAACTTCGCTAAAAGTACCCTCTAAGGGGAACTGCTCACCACTAATTAGCCCATTATCAAGAGTGTAGTGGTATAAGCTATCATCATAACCCAGCCAGATTTTGGACTGGTTATCTACTGCTACTCGTACACTGAAAATATCATCACTTTGTGATGGTTCTTCCAGTGGTAAATTTGTAGTTGTAAGGCTATAGCTACCAACCTGTGCAGATATATCACCTAGAGAAATTCTTTCCCCTTCCCAGAAATAGGGATAATCCACCAGCCCAGCATCATTAATTTTAGGGGTAATGGTGGATAGTAGTTCATCTACAAGTACATCCTCATAATCTCCTCTAATATCAATAGTAAGGGTTGTACCACTGGCTTCATCACGACCAGCATAGGAAAGCACATCTGTACCCCAATAGTTTCTTACTGCCATTACACAATCATATCCACCGATGTTTACAGCCTGTCCATGACCATTTACAGCATAGTCGTAAAGGTCAATGCCCATTGCCTCAACAGCATCTCTAAAACCGATAACATCGTCGGTATCAATGTTTATCTCTGCGCTAATACGAGCCTCATCGCCTTCCATAACCTGTAGGGTGATATTGGTGTAATCTTCGCCTTCGTATCTGCTTTCGGTATCCTCCGTCCATTTTGAGGTTAAAATCACATCAAACATTGTATTACTCAGGGTTTTGCCTACAACTACATTTGATGTAGAGGGGGTATCTTCTGTGTTAGCGCTACTATCAACAGAAGTGCTTAAAGACTGGGTAGAATTTGTGACAGAGCTACTAGTAGCGTCATCACCACTACAAGAGGTTAAAGTAAGTATAAGGGATAAAATAGATACAACTAGAAAAATCTTTTTCATAATATTCCTCTCCTTTTTCGTCCTATAATCCTATGGCTAAACAAAGTATAATGATATCCGATACCTTTGATTATATTTTAAGTTTACTGGATAAAAAAGTAAATGTGCCGATTGGCACATTTGTGGATTTATGAAAACTATTATTAATATGATTTAGTATGATTGTTACTAACCGCTTAGATATGCAAGAAAAAAATAAAGGCCTGACATCTGCTAAATACAGATAACAAGCCATTATTGTCGATAAATTATTTAATTTAGACTATTATTAAACCACAGTTAACCGTAACTTCCAATCACAGGGTTTTACTACCATATAAAATTACACTATTCTCAAA
>CAYJEQ010000093.1:0-7826 GCA_964369235.1 uncultured Oscillospiraceae bacterium
CGCCACATTATTAAATATATTTTGCCTTAGCAAAATACTATAACTTTTCATTCTTTACTTTTCATTCTTTACTATTTTACCCACCAAGTTGTGATTGTTGTTATCTATCTACTCAGCCTTATACCACAGCTACAAAGCTGTGGCATAAGGCTGAGTAAATAAACAACAGTAACCACCCCATTATAATAATGCTGTGGCACAAGACAGAGCAGATAGGTAACAGTAATCATCACCTAAGGGGCCAACACATAGGTACGACCCTACATGACACTCTAGCAAATGGTAAAATTCTATGGGGTGTATTCCCTCGCTAAGCGAGGGAATACACCCCAATAAGCTTTTATATTAGATTTTGCCTACTAGATCAATGCCTGGTTTTAAGGTTTTGCCTCCTGGCTTCCACTTAGCTGGGCATACTTCGTTGCCGAATTTGTATACAAACTGTAGTGCTTGTACCTTTCTCAGTAGCTCCTCAGCATTTCTCCCTACATTGCCATCAATAACTTCATAGGATACAATTACACCTTCTGGATTAACGATAAATGTACCTCTTTCGCTTATTCCTGCATCTTCTATCATCACATCAAAAAATCTTGCCAGTTTTCCTGTTGGATCAGCAAACATTGGGAATTTAATCTTCTTAATGGTTTTGGAGTTGTCATACCATGCTTTGTGTACAAAGTGGGTATCACAGGAAACGGAGTAAACTTCGCAATTTACTGCTTTTAGCTCCTCATATTTATCTGCTAAATCTTCTAGCTCTGTAGGACATACAAAGGTAAAATCTGCTGGGTAGAAAAAGAATACCCCCCATTTACCTAGTACATCAGCCTTGGTAAAATCTCTAAAATCATCTTGATAAAATGCCTTTACATTAAAATCTGCTATTTCTTTACCTATCATTGACATATTAAAGCCCCTTTCTTCTTTGAGTATAGCCCCCTATACTCTCCTAATTACCATTATTATTATATAGTGTCTATTCTTAATCTATCATAGTATACTAAAGCTGTCAAGTTAATTTCCTGTGAATATTTTCCTTGGAAGTTAATCAGTATTTTTCTATGGAAAACCACTGGTTATTTTGCAAAATTACGATTTTACATAATTTAGCACTTTAGTCTGCTTACACTGCAAATCATTAGCAATATATATAAAATGCTATTAACACTTTACAGTAAATATCATCATAATGCACAAATTGGACAAGTTTGGTTTATTAAAGCATACGAATGTTCTCACTTGGTATCTGCAACCTATTGACTGGTAATTTTTTCTGTAGTAGTATGATGTCAAAGCTGATAAACAGCAAATAATTACAAATTTTAATTTTAAAGGAGTATGTTATTATGTCTAATTTCTATCCAGCAGAACCATACAAAGTTAAGGTTGTTGAGCCTTGTAAGATGATGAGTAAAGAAGAGCGTCAGGCAGCTTGTGAAGAAGCTGGCTACAATACCTTCCTTATTAAAAGTGAAGACACCTACATTGATCTACTTACCGACTCTGGTACAACTGCTATGAGTGACAGACAGTGGGCTGGTATGATGATGGGTGACGAAGCTTATGCAGGTAGTAAGAACTTTCTACATCTACAGGAAGTAGTAAAGGAATACTATGGCTTTAAGCATATTATCCCTACTCATCAGGGTAGAGGTGCTGAAAACCTACTTTCCACACTTAAAATTAAATCTGGGGACTATGTTCCTGGCAATATGTATTTTACAACTACAAGATACCATCAGGAAGCTAATGGTGCTACATTTAGAGATATTATCATTGACGAAGCTCATGATTCTCAGGCATATCACCCATTTAAGGGTAATATCGACCTAAACAAACTACAGGCACTTATTGACGAAGTTGGTGCTGATAAAATCCCTTACATCTGTCTAGCTGTTACAGTTAACCTAGCAGGTGGCCAGCCAGTATCTATGGCTAATATGAAGGCTGTACATGAGCTAGCTCACAAACATGGTATCTCTGTATTCTTTGATGCTACCCGTTGTGTGGAAAATGCTTACTTTATTAAAGTTCGTGAAGAAGGCTACGCTGACAAATCTGTTCGCTCCATCTTAAAAGAAATGATGAGCTACGCAGATGGTTGTACAATGTCTGGTAAAAAAGACTGTCTAGTTAACATTGGTGGTTTCCTTTGTATGAACGATGACGATCTATACACAAGAGCTAGAGAGCTAGTTGTAGTATTTGAAGGTATGCCTTCCTACGGTGGTCTAGCTGGTAGAGATATGGAAGCTATGGCTATCGGTATTACCGAGTCTGTAGACGAAGCATATATCGAGCATAGAGTTAAGCAGATTGAATACCTAGGAAACAAGCTAATTGAAGCTGGTGTTCCAGTGGTACAGCCAATTGGTGGCCACGCAGTATTCCTAGATGCTAGAATGTTCTTATCCCATATTCCACAGGAAGATTTCCCAGCACAGTCCCTAGCTGCACACCTATATATTGAAAGTGGTGTTCGTTCTATGGAGCGTGGTATTATCTCTGCTGGTCGTAGCAAGGAAACAGGGGAGAACCACAAGCCAAAACTAGAGCTAGTAAGACTGACTATTCCAAGAAGAGTTTACACCTATGCTCACCTTGATGTAGTTGCTAATGCTTGTATCGATCTATACAACAACAGAGAAAAAATCAAAGGACTGGAGTTTACCTATGAGCCTCCAATGCTAAGATTCTTTAATGCAAGATTTAAAATCAAAGACTAATACATATAAACCACAGTGTAAAATTAGCTACAATCGGATTTTGTAATAATTATACCTAGTTGATTGATTATTCCACTCCGTCATATTATTTGATGGGGTGGAATTTTTATACCATACTATACACAACAACTATTTCTTTAACATGTAGATTTACCTTTGGTATTATCCGTAAAGATGATTATTCCTTTGTGGTGGTTAGGGTGACAGTAGTCGAACCCCCGCTGCCCAAAACAGACCATTTTTGGCATTTTGTCACCTTTATTCCTCGCCTTGCGGCAAGCAGGGCTTCGTCATTCAGATGCCAAACTGCACAAAACTGCATAGTTTTGGGTGCCATGCAGTTTTACCAGAGATAATTTTTGCTAAGACAATGAAAAGCCTGTAGATAATACTTTATGTATTATCAAAGGTTTTAAAGCAGTATTAGTGAAAATTATTCCTAGTATCACCCTATAGTGATACTATTGAAACCAGCGTGTGGGTGGCTAGTGTTATAATCACCCAAAAGTATAAAACCAAAGTTTGAAACTTTAATTCAAAGTATAGACCTTAAAATCATTTTACTTTAAAGGGCTAATTAGTAATTCTTCTGTAGATATAATCATATCTTTAATATAATTATATTTTAAAAAAATTGAAAGGGTTGGTATTTATTATGCAAACACAAAATGCACAGACAAATGACAAGTTTAAAAGTAAGATTGGCTTCGTGCTAGCTTGCGTAGGCTCTGCTGTTGGTATGGCTAATGTTTGGGGGTTCCCAGCAAAGCTAGGCCAAAACGGTGGAGGTGCTTTCCTTGTAGCATATCTATTCTTTATTATTTTATTCTCCCATGTGGGGCTGTCCGCTGAGTATGCCATTGGTAGACTGTCTAAAACAGGTACAGTAGGCTCCTACGCCTACGCTTTTAAAACAAAAAATCGCCCAGGTGGTGGTTTAGCTGGTTGGTTACCTCTAGCTGGATCTATGTTTATTGCCATTGGTTATGCAGTAATCATCTCCTATATACTAAAGGCTCTTACCGACACTGCTACTGGCCATATTATGACAGTAGACACTGGGGCTTGGTTTGAATCCTTTGCCCTTACAGAGTATTCGGTAATTCCTTTCCACATTATAATTGTAGTAGTTACCCTAGCCACCCTACTACTAGGGGCAGACACCATAGAAAAAAGTAATAAGGTAATGATGCCTTTATTCTTTATTATCTTTATTATTCTTGCTATTCGTGTAGCTATGCTTCCAGGTGCTGTTAGTGGTTATGCCTTTATGTTTACCCCTAAATGGGAATCCTTCCTAGACCCTATGATGTGGGTATGGGCTATGGGTCAGGCTTTCTTCTCCCTATCTATAACCGGTAGTGGTATGATAGTTTACGGTGCATATTTAGGCGACAGCGAAGATGTTGTAGGTGCTGCTCACCAAACTGCATTATTTGACTCCATTGCTGCTATTGTGGCTGCTCTTGTTATTATCCCAGCCTGTTTTGCCTACAATCTTGATGTTGGGGCAGGGCCTAGCCTACTATTTGTAACCATGCCTGAAATCCTTAGAGATATTCCTTTCGGTCAGTTATTTGCTCTTATTTTATATGTAGCAATGGTTTTTGCTGGGGTAAGCTCACTACAGAATATGTTTGAGGCTGTAGCAGAATCCCTACTGTTTAAATTCCCTAAACTAAGCCGTAAAGTAGTTCTAGGACTACTAGCTGCTGTATGTCTTGGTATTGGTATTAATATGGAAGCTATCTTCCAGTGGGGCCCTTGGATGGATATGGTATCTATCTACATTATCCCAATTGGTGCTACACTAGGTGCTATTACTTGGTTCTGGCTAATGGATAAGAAAACCCTTATGGACGCTATTAACCAAGGTTTACCAGAGGATAAAAAACATGGGGACAAATGGTATAATATCGGTAGATACCTATATGTACCATGTGCTACAATCCTATGTTTAGTTGCTTTATTTGCTGGTATTGCTTTCTAATATACCTAAATAATACAGCATAAATCAACAGCTCTTAGGAGTAATATATTCTATAGAAAGGCAGTGTACACCATGATTAATTTAACGAAAAAAGCAAGGGTTTTTCTTATAATTACCTTTTTAATAGGATATGTTTCTTTTGGGTATTTAGTAGCTAGGGGAGGGACTTTCTCCCATGTGTTATCACAGCCTAGTTTGGTTTTAATTCTTGTTATAGGACTGCTGTCCCCTTTTATAGGTGGTATTATTACCAATACTTTAATGGAAAAAACCTCACCTTTAACCCAGCTTAAAACCCTTATGCACCTAGGTGATACAAGTAAAATATACATGGTTTTCCTATTTTTACTTATGCACTATGGCTTTGCTATCGCCCTTCACCTTATTGGTGATTATGGTAGTATATCCAGCCTATTCACCTCTCTGCCTATAATGATTTTACTGTTAGGGCTTGGGGAGTACGGTTGGCGCAGTATATTATTCCCCCAATTACACAGTCTTATGGGTTTTTGGCGAAGTAATATATGTGTAGGGCTTTTTATGGCTGTTTGGTTAATACCTCTACTATATCTACCGGGATTTTTAGTTAATCCTAATCTATTTCTACCCTTTGCCATCTATCTAATAGGGATAGGTATCCTGTCTAATACTATATATATCCACAGTGGCTCAATTTTATATAGTGTTATATTTATAGGACTATTTGCAAGCCTTTCCTCAGTTATCGGACTTAAGGTAAACGGCTCCCTTGTAGTAATAGCCTTAGTGGATTTTGTTATAGGTATTGCCTACAATAGTAAGGCACTTAACAAGGTTAAACTTCCCAATTCCTAGATAAGCCATATTTTAAGGCTTTGGACAAATGGTATAGCCTATTTTAATATTATCATAAAATAAAAGTGGTGTATTTCTTCTCATTGTAAGAAATACACCACTGTTTATATGTTCTGTAGCAATCTCCACACGCTCGGTTGCCACACAGTAAAATATAAAGGTAATAAGTAAGAGGTAATGGTTAATAAGTGAAAAGTGAAAAGTGAAAAGTGAAAAGTGAAAAGTGAAAAGTTATGATA
Source organism: uncultured Oscillospiraceae bacterium (assembly GCA_964369235.1). GTDB lineage: Bacteria > Bacillota > Clostridia > Oscillospirales > Ruminococcaceae > CAYJEQ01. The sequence goes on from CAYJEQ010000093.1 coordinate 5,793, forward strand.
TTTTGCTAAGGCAAAATATATTTAATAATGTGGCGTAGCCACTCCAACACCAGCCAATGCAATTGGGTGTATTCACTATTACCCAGCCAATGTAATTGGGTGTATTAGCTATTCACTTATAAATAATCGGAACATAGTGGAGATTATTTATATTATGCCCATAGTGTAAATATAGTGAAAAATGAAAAGTGAAGAATGAAAAGTTATAGTATTTTGCTAAGGCAAAATATATTTAATAATGTGGCGAAGCCACTCCTACACCAGCCAATGTAATTGGGTGTATTAGCTATTCACTTATAAATAATCCTAATGTAGTAAGGATTATTTATATTATTCCGGCACTACCACAGCACTGGCTTCGGGCTGTTGCCACTGCTGATATTCCTTTATATCGTCCTCCACTAAATTCCACAGCAGTCCAAAAACTGCCACATCATCTAAATACCCAATAAAAGGTATTACATCTACTAGCATATCCACAGGGGATAGGACATAGATAAGCCCTCCCACGATTGCAATTATGCTACCCATAGGTATCTCCATATAACGCTTACGGGAAAAATCCCTTACTAGGGAGATTAACACAGGTATATGGGATAGCTTATTTCCTGCTACTGGGATTTTCTTTAGCTTTTTTTCTAGGCTTTTTAGAAATCTATCAGTTCTATCGGTACTTTCCAGTATTCTTTCTGCCTTGTTACTGCGTTTGCTTAATTCTAACTTTAATTTTTCATCAGACATCTTAAAAAACATTATTATATCCAAAACCTTTCTTTAGGGTGGCTAGACTATCTCTAAATTAATCCAGTAAGCAGATGGAGATGTTTCGGCAGATTTCTGCCACATTAGAGCCTGCTGTAAACTCAAACTTTACCATGCCCACACTGGAAAACCACACCACTAGCTCTGTATCTAAATCAAATATCCCTGAGGTTTCCACCGAATAAACCTGTATCTTATTATAAGGCATAGAGGTAAAATCCTTAGATTTTCCTGTTACTCCTTGAACATTTACTGATATAATTCTTTTGTTGGTAAATACCACCCCATCACGAATCCCTTTGTAAACAGAGATTACTATTTCATCTGGGGTAAGCAGTGGCTCTATATACTTGCCATACTCATCATTGTCAACTCGTCTAAGTTTAAGGTATTTAGCATTGTCAAAATCAATCATAATCTTTCCCTTTCTCTTTATCCTACTTTAAAATATTATTATCCTAATTAAAGCCTGCTGAACAACCCAAAAACATACTTATAGATTTATTTAATATGTTTTTGGGTGTTTCAGGGTGCAAAGTTTTTAATCCATTATTATAAAAACTTTGCACTCTGAATTTGGAGTATAGCTCCAAATTCAGGCAGGCTGAAAATCTCCCATGTTAACCTCAAAACACCCTTGTTTTGAGATACTGTGTGCTTAGCACCCAGTTATTCAGTAAGCATTAATTATAGTATTACTATACAGTAAATCTATATCACTTTCAAGTATACCAGCCCTCTAAGGGGATAAATTAAAGATTTCTTTACAAACACTCTTACACTGACTAGGGTTTGTTCTAAGGGATGGGGGGATTATTGTTGTTTGTTAACTCAGCCTTATGCCACAGCACCTCAGCAGGGGGCGTTGCCCCAACATATTACTAATGATGTCTATAAACCACACTTCCCCACACCCTTTTGTCATCATACAAAAGGGTGGAAAAAATGATTTAAGAGGGAGTTTCGATTCTCCCTCTTAAAAATCTCCCTTAAAACGACAAAAGGGGGATACACTCAGTTTCTAACTTACAGCCAGTTCCTTTTGATTCCCCCAGAGCATTTCCCACCTTTACTTTTTCTATAATATTTTAATTCAGTAGATGGGTGATTTTCACTTTCACTTAGTTTTCGTCATAACTGTAATGTAATCTTACCAACAGAGAGAGAATTGTCTTAGATAAATGTTAATTAGAAGATAAGATTTTTATTACATGATCCAAAACCTCTGTAATTTCAAATAACAGTTGTATATAGAAGAGTCAAGAGAATGGC
>CAYJEQ010000094.1:0-7402 GCA_964369235.1 uncultured Oscillospiraceae bacterium
AGAGGCTATTATGGAAGGTGAACCACAACCAGAGGGTCAGCCACAACCAGAGGGTCAGCCACAACCAGAGGGTCAGCCACAACCAGAGGGTCAGCCACAGCCAGAAGCAACAATAATTCCAACTGAAACACCTATGGTGACAGCAGCTGTACCTACAGTGCTTTCAGCAGGTTGGACAGTTACTTATGATTTTGTAGGGGCGACTCTACCGGCAGGATTAGAGGCTATAGAGCCTGCGCCAGTAACCAATATGACAAATATGACAAAGCCAACGCTTAGCTATAATGGCCAGTCCATATATCCAGTATCTGATATGGCTATGGATAGATATAATACTGTTATAGAAGATAATGTAGCCTATCATTTTGTAGGTTGGTTTGATGCACATCCAGAGGAGTTTTTAACACCCGAGAGCTTTTATGATTTAAGTAGTATAGGTGGTTACCAAACTCAGTTTCATAGTCCATGGGATACAGTCTTAGTAACAGAGGATACCACAATCTACGGATACTGGATTTCATGGGAATTAACAGCTGATGAAAACCCAGGTCAAAGTGTAGGCGAGGGCAGCGTAGATATTACAAAATCCCTAGTTGATAGCAATTGGTCGGACTATGAATCTGGTCAAGCTACTATTGAATTTACTATGGAAGGCAGCCCTATAATAAATGGATCGGATATAATAATTGTACTAGACCGTTCTTTTAGTATGTCCTATTCTGCGACGGATTCTAATGCAGAAAGTCCAGTTGCAAATCTAGAAGACTCAAGATGGTATGCAGCTACTGAAGCGGTAAAGGAGCTTACACTAAATCTGCTAGGTAATGAAAATAAAGATAATAATCGTGTAGGCTTAGTTTACTTTGACGGAAGCAGCTATTCAGACGAAGTAGATGTTGAGGGAAGTATTAACCTAACGGTGGATTCCTCAGTTATTATTGATTCTTTAGCAGTAACAAAGCTAAAAAAATCCGATGGTAATAAAAGTGGAGGAAGCACCGACTATACATCTGCATTAGATAGAGCAATAACATATGCCACAGGGGTAAAAGATGATTTAAAGCTGCCAGCAGATACTGAGGGCAGACAGTTACAGGTTATATTTATATCCGATGGTGCCCCAGGTAGCAATGGTTATAGTATAGGTAGCAATGACTGGAATGGTGCAGTACAAGCAGCCACTCTAAAAAATGAATTCGCAGCTATAATACATACAGTAGGTATCGGTGTAGATGAGGAGAATCAGCAGACCTATAATGGTACAAGATATACACCTAAGGAATATCTTGAGCAGGTAATTGCAGGTAATGGTGGTATATCACAAAATCTAGATTTAAAAAATGAAGCAATATCCGATGTATTAAATAATATAGTTGCTGAGATTAACCCAGCAGCTTATAACACAACTATTAGAGATACTATTACAGCAGGTTTTGAAATTTTACAAGTTAGGGATAATTTTAATAATACATATCTACCGGCAAGCTTTAATACAGATAGTAGCCCAGTAATATATGATGCTGTGGCTAATGAGATAATCATTGAGTCAGGATCTATTACAAGCTATACAAAGAAGTACTATATAGACATAAAATATAAGCCTATATCCGACCCGGATGGGGAGCTAGTGCCTAATAATGCACTAGAAACTAATGAGGGTGCTACTCTGGAGTATCAGGTATACCCAGGTGGGGAAAAGAATGTGGTTTCTGACAAGGAAGTAGCAGAGGCAGATAGAGATCCAGACACTAATTATGAAGTCTCTGATAGCTTAAAAAGCCCAACAGTAGCAGTAGGTACCAAAACAGAGTTTGAGTACGAAGGACTACCTACAACTGTAGTGCCAGATGGTGTAACAATACTCAATCCTCCAGCAGATGTTATTCTGCCTTATGGAGGGGTTATGACAGCACCTGAAAACCTACAAGAAAAAGGTGATAAGGTTACTATTGATGGTGAGGAATACACATTCCTAGGTTGGTTTGATGAAGATGGTAATGAATTTGACTTTACCAGCACACCAACAGCTAGTAGTAAAGTTACAGGTAAATGGGTAGCAGGAGATGTTCCAGCTGTAGAGGATCCAAGAATTATAACTATCGATAGAACAATAGGCTCTGATACAGTGGAAATAAATCAGCCTGTGGAACATGAGATAGTTGTTTCTAACACTTCTAAGGTAGAGTTAGAAAATCTTATTATTACCGATAAGGAATTTATTGGACTAGAGAAAAGTGATATAGTTTTACTGGATAATACAGGGGCTGCTATTGATTTTACACTAGATGCAGTAACAGGTAGTATAACTGTAGATAAATTCCCAGCCAATAGCACCCTTACAGCGACTTTTACCATAGCACATTCCGAAGCTGATACAGGTAATCTAATAGAGTGTGAAGCTACTGCTACAGCAAAACTACCAGCAGATAAAGAGCCTGTAGTGGGAGACATTCTAACAGCAACCGACAAAGCAAGTGCTACACTTACCGACACAAACCCAAGAGAGTTAACAGTGGAAAAGGTAGGGGATCTAAATACAGTATATCCAGGAGATACAGTGGAGTTTACTACAACTGTAACAGGTGATAAGGACAACACTATAACAAATGTGACTATAACTGATGAAGATCTAAAGGATAAAGCACTAGAAGATATTACGGTAGAAGTTCGTGACAGCGAAGGTAATATAATTACCGATGCAGTGGTAAGTTTTGATCCAGTAACAGGTACAGTTACGGTAGACGAGCTGCCAGCAGGTGGAACAATTACAGTAGTTAATAGTAAAACCTACACCGAAGAAACAGAAGCTGGTAAGATTGTAAGCAGCGTAACTGTAGAGGGTGAAAGAGAAGACGGTACCATTGCACCAGAGGACACACTAATAGCAACCGACAGTGCAGAAATTCCATTTATCCCAGTTAGACCAGCTATTACAGTGGAAAAAACTGCTGTGGATAAGGTGCAGGTAGGCAAAGCAGCAGAGTATACAGTAGCGATTACCAATGCAGGCATGGAAGACATGAGCAATGTGGTGGTAACTGACAGTGTATTTGCTGGGTTAACAGTAGCAGACATTAAGGTTTATCAAGGTGAAACCCTACTGACTACAGGATATGACTTTAATGAGGAAACGGATACACTAATAATTCACAGCCTAAAGATAGGTGCTACAATAGATGTGATGTACAGCTATACAAATGAAACCCCAGAAAACTTTACCAACACAGTAAATGTAGAGGTAGAATATCCATCTGGAACAGGAGAAATTGTAAAAGCAACTGACAGCAAAGATGTAGAGTTTAGTAATCCTAGAGTGGTAACAGTAGATAAAAATACAGATACCACTACCATATACCCAGGAATAGATGTAGGAATTACAACAACAGTAACCAGCCAGTCTGATATTGATTTAGAAAATCTAGAGATAGTTGATAAGGATTTAATCGGTAAGGATATAGCAGATATTACCCTAACTGATAAGGCGGGCAATGATGTACCATTTACCTTTGATCCTGACACAGGTACAATTACAGTGGAAACTTTACCAGCAGGGGAAGAACTAACACTGGAATACACAACTACCTACGACGAAGAAACAGAGGCAGGTAAGGTTGTAACCGATGTTAATGTTAAGGTAGAGCTACCAACAGATGAAACTCCACTTGAAGGTGATGTGCTAACAGGTGAGGACACACTGGAGACTCCTTTCCTACCAGCAATACCTTCTATTGAAGTAGAGAAAACCTCTGTAGATACAGCAGTAGAGGGAACACCAGTAGACTATACTCTAACAGTAACTAACACAGGATATGATGTCCTTAACAATGTGGTAGTTACTGACACAGTATTCCAGAAGTTTACAGATAAGGCTGTAGTAGCTATTACAGGTGCAAACGGTAGTTGGAGTGGAAACATATTAACACTAGATACCATAGCACCACAGGCACAGGTAACTATTACCTATAGTTATGGTCATAATGTAGCTACGACCTTTAGAAATGAAGTAAAGGTTGAAACAGCTGACCCAATAGATCCTACAATTCCTTTAGTAGATGAAGCCTTTAAAGATGTTGTATTTACCCAAAAGGTAACTACAGGTGGTGGAAATAACGATAATGATAATGGTGATAGAGATCCTGGTACTAATGAACCAGAGGAAACCATAGAGCCAGAGGAAACTCCACAGCCGGAAGTGACCCCAGAACTAGAAGTAATACCTTCAACAGCACCAACTGTGACTTCTGTACCAACAGTTACACCGGAGCCTTTTAATCCAGTGATTACTCTAGCTCCAACATTGCCTCCAACAACTGGTGACCCTGAACTTCCAGAGGAAACTGGTTCTCCAGAACAACCACCACAGCCAACAGCAGAGGGGGTTGTTCCAGAAGAAAATAACAATAATTTACAGCCTACGGCAACACCGAATACACAGGTAACACCTCCGTATGAGCCAGTTATTAAGGAAGATGTAGTTGTTATCCCTCCTACAGTCGAGGGAGATGTGGCTGGTAATGTCACAGTTGATGATGAAGTAATTGATGAGAATAGCTATCACATTGATGAAAATAATAATGTAATTATTTCTAAGGATTTCCTAGCTGGTTTGCCAGATGGCGAGCATTCTATAACTATCCAGTTTGGTGATGAGATTTATGAGTCCATAGTTATTATGGAAAATGGAATCCCATTATCTGCTACTAAGTTTGTAAAGCTTGGTGGAGCATGGAGTTTATTCGATCTAGTGATGACAGTATTATCAGCTATTTTTGTAATTTGGTTTGTACTTAAAAAGCCAAAGAATAAAGAAAATGACAAAGATAGAGAAGAAGCTAGAAAAGACGGAATATACACAAGTGGGAATCATGAAGAAAGAATTAAAAATAATAAGCGTAACAAAACAACAGTGTTCCTATTATTATTAGCGATATTTAATATAGTTCTTTTAATTCTGACTCAGGACTTTACTCTGCCTATAGCAATCTTTGATAAATACAGCATAATATTTGCAGTAGTGGTAATTGTGCAGATTATTACAATGTCAATATTTAAGAAAAAAGCAGAAGATGAGGACAGTGAAGAAACACCACAACCAGCACATAGCTAATAGATAAATTATTAAAAATCGGTAATTTATCAATAGTTGGGATAGTGATTCCAACATTTGCTATAAAATCTGAAAACTTTACAAGATAAAAAAGAGAGTAGTTAAACTACTCTCTTTTTTATATAAATATTTAGTTAGTATGATTTAGGGAGTGATTTTGTTCAAATAGAGATTGACCAAAACAACCTACATTCTCTATCAAGGAAAGTTTTTTAATGGTGATAGCAAATGGAAATTATGGAAATGGAAGTTTGAGTTTTCTGATTACCTCTTGATGACAACTTTCTAAAATCATATACAGTGAGAATGGGGTTTTTACAAAGTATTCACTAATTGTCTAACTGACTTTCTTCCTGTTGCTGGCCTAAGGTTAATTCTTCTACTTCCTTATTGTCATTAGGTTCTTCTGACTGTGGTTCTTCTTCTAACTCTTTTCTACGATTAAGTATGCCTACTATAATATCAGTAATTGCTAGTAGAGCAAACCATATACTAAACCTATCAAATATTCCCATAGGTAGGCTAAAGTCCTGAGTTGCCAGTAATAAGGCAAGAGTAATTAAGAAAATTACAGTACCTAGGATTTTCACCCTTTTGCGTTTTCTTTCGTTTGCTTCCTCTATCTCTTTTCTATACTGGTACTCCTCTTGTGAGTAGGTTTCTTCTATTTCTAGTATGTCTGCCCCTTCTACAGCTTCTGATACTTCCTCAGCTACTGCTATATCATCAGCATAATCTAGGTTGTATATATCTCTTTCTTCTGAGGATTCATCTTCTGGGTATTCTTTCTTCTTTATTATTAGATATACCACACCTAATATAGCTGTAAATACCGTCATTAATAAATCAAATAAACTCCAAGAGGCTCCTTGTACATAGGCTGTAGTCGGTACATTATTTTCAGTAATAACTACTGTATTAATAGTTTCATCTCCATAATGTACTGCAACATCATGCTCCCCACTTCCCAAGCCTTCAAATGCTGATGGATTAATGGTTACTATGCCTTCATCTACACCGTAATCAGTTTCTGGTAATGACTGCTCATTAATAGTAACATCTGTTAAATCCTCATCGGCTCGCTCAGTAGTAATCTGAATATTCCCCTCTGGTGTTATATCCACTTCACCCTCTGGCTGTGGAATAAAGATTTCAGGTAGGGTTAAGCCTCCACCATTACCCTCTCCATTATCCTCATTGCCATTGTTCCCACCATTATCACTATTATTTCCTCCACTACCACTATTTCCACTTACATCGGTTGTAGTTGGCTGGCTGGTTTCCTGTCCATCTATATTATCATCAGGTCTTTCCCCGTTGTCATTATTATCAGTTGGATTAGGTACTATAGTATTATCTGGTGCTGATGTAACTGCTGGCGCTGGGGTTACTGTTACTGGTGTGGGAGTTACCACTGGTACTGCAGTAGCCGGTATTATAGGTGTTGGCGTAAGGGTAGGAATTAGTGTAGCTGTTGGTATGGGTGTTATAGGTGGAGTTGTGGTTGTACTAGTAGTTGGGTTTGGCGTAGCTGTTGGTGACGGTGTATCCTCTCCATCTCCTGGACGCTCACCATTGTCATTGCTACCACCTCCACCAGTACCTCCTCCACCAGTTGGTGGGGCAGTTACTATCGGTGGTATTACAGGATCTTTAAACACTGGATATAGGGTTATATCCCTATCTACAGTATCTTCTCCAAACACCCATTCTTCCAGTGGATTATCTGGGTCAGTTGGATCAGGATCATATACCCAGTGGTCTACTTCCTTATCATTTACAGGTCCATCAGGTTTAGTTATTAGTCCACCTTCTGGTGCTGTGGTGGTGCTATGTGTTCCCTCTACATCTTCTTCCCCAAACTCCTGATTCTCAAAGGTTATATCATAATTTGGTATAGGTGGGTCTACTGGTGGATCTACAAATACAGGATAAAGTATTATATCCCTATCTACAGTATCTTCTCCAAACACCCATTCTTCCAGTGGATTATCTGGGTCAGTTGGATCAGCATCATATACCCAGTGGTCTACTTCCTTATCTCCTATAGTTCCATCAGGTTTTGTTATTAGTCCACCTTCTGGTGCTGTGGTGGTGCTATGTGTTCCCTCTACATCTTCTTCCCCAAACTCCTGATTCTCAAAGGTTATATCATAATTTGGTATAGGTGGGTCTACTGGTGGATCTACAAATACAGGATAAAGTATTATATCCCTATCTACAGTATCTTCTCCAAACACCCATTCTTCCAGTGGATTATCTGGGTCAGTTGGATCAGCATCATATACCCAGTGG
>CAYJEQ010000095.1:0-796 GCA_964369235.1 uncultured Oscillospiraceae bacterium
TCCACAGGGTGATAGACCTTATAACAACAACAGACCACAGGGCGACCGTCCACAGAGTGATAGACCTTACAACAGAGATGGTGGCAACAGAGGCTATAATAATAACAACAATAACAATAATCAGCAGCAGAAATCCACAGCACAGCAGGAAACCTACAAGGTTGCTGGTGGCTTTAATGAGCAGCGTGCTATTGGTGGTAAAACTAAATCAGCTGATAACAAGCCACAGGATACAAAGAGAACAACAACTCAGTCTGCTAGTGAAGGGGCTCGTGTAGTAGATATGCGTGCTGCTCATGTAGAGCTTGACAAATACAACGAGCGTTACGAAACAATCGCTCCAACAAACATTGCTTCCAAAGCTAACGATGCAGTTAAGAAGCAGAAGATTAATCAGAGATCTTCTCGTCGTGGTAAGCCAATGAAATCCAGATATGAGCAGGAGCAGGAAAAACTGCGCCGTCTAGAGCTGGAAAAACAGCGTAGACAGAAGCTAGAGATTACAATTCCAGAAGAAATCACAGTAGGGGAGCTTGCAGCTAGACTAAAAATTCAGTCCAGCGAAATCGTTAAGCGTCTAATGACTCTTGGAATTATGGCATCTGTATCCCATGTAATTGATTACGATACAGCGGCAATGGTTGCTATGGAAATCGGTGCAACAGTATCTCCAGAAGTCCTAGTAACTATTGAAGAGCGTCTATTTGACATTGAAGAAGATACAGATGACAACCTAGAAGAAAGAAGCCCAATCGTTGTAGTAATGGGCCATGTTGACCACGGTAAAACTTCCCTA
>CAYJEQ010000095.1:806-7135 GCA_964369235.1 uncultured Oscillospiraceae bacterium
ATACCATTAGAAATGCTAATGTAACAACAGGAGAAGCTGGTGGTATTACACAGCATATCGGTGCTTATCAGGTAGAGATTAACAATAAGAAGATTACCTTCCTAGACACACCTGGACACGCAGCCTTTACTTCTATGCGTGCTCGTGGTGCGCAGGTAACTGACATTGCAGTACTTGTAGTTGCTGCTGACGATGGTATTATGCCACAGACAGTTGAAGCTATTAACCATGCTAAGGCTGCTGAAGTTGGTATTATCGTAGCTATTAATAAAATTGATAAGCCAGAAGCTAACCCTAATAAGGTTATGCAGGAGCTTACAGAGCATGGACTTGTACCAGAAGAGTGGGGCGGAGATGTTATCTGTGTTCCAGTATCTGCTAAGTCCGGCCAGAACATCGAAACACTGCTAGAGATGATTCAGCTAATGGCTGATGTTAAGGAGCTAAAAGCTAACCCAGACCGTATGGCTAAGGGTACAGTAATCGAAGCTCACCTAGATAAGGGTAAAGGTCCTGTTGCTACACTTCTTGTGCAGACAGGTACACTAAATGTAGGTGATGTAATCATTGCTGGTACAGCTCTAGGTAGAGTTCGTGTAATGATGGACGATAAGGGTAATCGTATTAAAACTGCTGGCCCATCTAAGCCAGTAAGTATTACAGGTCTTGCAGAGGTTCCATCTGCTGGTGATATCTTTAATGCAGTTGAAGATGAGCGCCTAGCTAAGGAGCTTGTTGACAGACGCCGTCACGATGCTAAGGAAGAGCAGTTTAGAAGCTATCAGAAGGTAACTCTTGATAATCTATTTGCACATATTTCCGATGGTGATATTAAGGAACTTCCTGTTATCGTTAAGGCTGATGTACACGGTTCTGTTGAAGCACTAAGACAGTCCCTAGAAAAACTATCTAACGACGAAGTTCGTGTTAAGGTTATCCACGGTGCAGTAGGTGCAGTAAGTGAGTCTGATGTAATGCTTGCTAATGCTTCTAATGCGATTATTATTGGATTTAATGTTCGTCCTGAGCAGTTAGCTAGAGAGAATGCTGAGAGAGATAATGTAGATGTTCGTCTATACAGAATTATCTACGATGCACTGGACGAAATCGAAAGCGCAATGAAGGGTATGCTTGATCCTAAGACAAGAGAAGTAGACCTAGGTCGTGCTGAAATCCGTCAGGTATTTAAGATTACAGGCGCTGGTACCGTTGCTGGTTGTTATGTAACAGAAGGCAAGATACTAAGAAATGCTAATATCAGAGTTGTTCGTGATGGTATTATTATCGCCGATGATAAGCTATCCAGCCTAAAGCGCTTTAAAGATGATGTTAAGGAAGTTGCTAAGGGTTACGAGTGTGGTATGAGCCTAGAGAAATATGCTGATATTAAAGAAGGCGACTTCTTTGAAGCATATATTATCGAAGAGTACCGTGACTAATTTACACAGTGTTTTTATAATAGGGTGTAAACTTATAGGGTATACTAAATTAGTAACTACCCCCAGAATATAATTATAAAATGTAGGGGGCGTACCTACATCGCCATGGTTAGCTGTAGTGATGTAGGTGTTGCCCCTTAATTTATTACAGTGGTTATTAGTGAGGTTTATGGCTTTTGTGTAGATTTTATGTTATTATATATAGTATAAAGGAAACTAATAGACACTGTGATCTATTTTAAAGCTTGTTTTTCTCCTCAGTGAGGCTGATAAGGGAAAAATATGGCACATTCATGATCGTTTTTATGGTTGTTTTGTGCCTTTTATAGAAAGGAATTAATATATGCCAACATTTAAACAGGCACGAGTTGCCGAAGATATAAAGAGAGTTCTTGCAGACATTATGAGAGAGCTAAAAGATCCACGAGTTAAAGGTATGCTTAGCATAGTTAAGCTAGATCTTGCTGGTGACTATTCTCTGTGCAAGGTTTACATTAGCTCAATGGAAGGTGCCGAAGCAGCTAAAGAAGCAGTGGTAGGACTTAATAATGCAGCTGGTTTTATCCGTCGTGAAATTGGTATGAGAGTAGATATGCGCAGAGCGCCTGCATTTAAATTCATTGCTGATGACTCTATAGAATACAGCGCAATGATTACCAAAAAGCTAAGAGGCTTAGAATAATATTAGCTAGTCTATAGAGGGAAAGGAATGTTAGTAAAATGAGTAATTATTTAAATCTATCCCAAAGTGCCCAGTTAATTAAAAACTGGGATAATATACTAATCCTATGCCACAAATCCCCCGATGGAGATACCCTAGGCTCTGGTTACGGCCTTAAGGCTGTGCTAAACAAACTGGGAATTTCCTCAAGAGTAGAGTGTTTTGACAAAGCGCCTGAGAAGTATGATTATTTTACACAGGTGCTACCTAATAAGGAGTTTACCCCTGAGTATATAATTTCGGTAGATGTGGCAGATGCTGCACTACTAGGTGATGGCATATGCGATTATCCAGTGGATTTAGCTATTGATCACCATATAAGCCATCGTGATTTTGCTAAAAATACTCTGCTAGACGCTACAGCAGCAGCTACTACCCAGATTATCTATGATTTAGCTAAGGAATTAGCTGTGGAAATTGATAGCCATATTGCAGACTGTTTATACACAGGAACAACCACCGACACAGGTTGTTTTAAATATTCCAATACCACTTCTAAAACTATGAGAATGGCAGCAGAACTAATGGAAGCTGGGGCTGACTTTGTAACTATTAACAAGGTGATGTTCGATACAAAAAATCGCAATCGCCTTGCTCTTGAAAGAGAAGTCCTAGACCGTATGGAGTATCATTTTGACAATAAAATTGCCCTTGTATGCCTATCAGTAGAGGTTATTGCCTCCACTGGGGCAGATGAGAATGATTTTGAGGGTATTTCTCCAATTCCACGACAGATTGAAGGGGTGGAAGCTGGTATCATCGTAAGAGAAAAACCAAATGGTATTAAAATATCCTTTAGAACTAATACTGTGCTAGATGCCTCAGAAATCTGTGGCAAACTAGGTGGTGGTGGCCACAAGCGTGCCTCAGGTGCACTTATTAAGGAAAATATGGAAGTAGCACGACAGATGGTACTGGACACTATCGCCCAGTATGAAGATGTTTTAGCGTCTATCTAAGATTAACCATAATAAGGGGAGCTTACTTTAAATATAGTGAGTTTCCCTTATAGATAGTAAGAATGGGAGGCAATTAGATTTGTCATTTGAAGGAATTATACTACTAGATAAACCGGAGGGATTTACCTCCTTTGATGTAATTGCCAAACTTCGAGGCATTACCAAAACTAAAAAAATCGGCCACGGTGGAACACTGGATCCTATGGCTACAGGGCTACTGCCTATATTCTTTGGCAGAGCTACCAAGGCTTGCGATATATTTCCTATACAGGACAAAAGCTACCGAGCAACTGTAAAACTAGGACTTACCACCGATACACAGGATATTACAGGAACAGTGCTAACTACCAGTAATACTATAGCGACTATGGAACAGGTGCGAGAAATCCTACCTAAATACACAGGGATACAACAACAGCTACCTCCTATGTACTCTGCTGTGTCAGTAGGTGGACAAAGACTTTACGACCTAGCTCGTCAGGGAATAGAGGTAGAGAGAGCTAGTAGAGAGATTAATATATATTCCATTACCTTTATAGAAGGTAGTGGGGATACATTTATTATAGATGTAGACAGCTCAAAAGGTACATATATAAGAACCCTTTGTCATGATATAGGACAGGCACTGGGCTGCGGTGCTACTTTAAGTGGTTTGCGCAGAACGAAGGCTTGTGGTTTTGATTTATCAGAGGCAATAACCTTAGAAGAGGCACAAAGTCTTATGGATAATGGAGAGCTACAGGAAAAACTAACCCCTATTGCTGAAATATTTCACAGCCTACCTAAGCTACAACTAAATGAAAAAGATACTGCCCACTACCTAAATGGAGTGAAATTCACTGCTAAGCGATTTGGAGTAAATAGTGAAACAGGTGATGTTTCTGTTTATGGCAGTGACGGGGATTTTCTAGGTATATCCTATGTGGATAGTGAAGGAATGCTCCAGTGTAAAAAGCAGTTTAAGATACTTTAATAGAAGAAACCTACCAGAAAGGTATGATCACATCAATGACAGTATATAAAACACTGCCTACTTTGCCACCAAAAAAACCTACTGCTTTTGCTTTGGGGTATTTTGATGGGGTGCATTTAGGACATAAATCTGTACTAGACAAGGTGCTAGAATATAAGGAAAAGGGATATACAGCTGGTGCATTTACCTTTTCCCTAGATTACAATACCAAGAGAAAGTCCTCCAGTGAGATGATACAAAGCGTAGAAGATCGACTTTACTTTATGAAAAAACTAGGCATAGAAAAGGCTTTTTGCCCAGACTTTAGCCAGTTTATGGAACTTTCCCCAGAGGAGTTTATACTGGGCTACATTGTAAAAGCCTTTAATGTTAAGGCTCTTTGTTGTGGTGAGGATTTTCACTTTGGAAAAAATGCCACTGGTGGTGTAGCTTTATTAAGTAAACTTTGTAAAGAGGCAAATATAGAGCTTACCATTATACCTCAGCTTAAACTACAGGGGGAGGCTATTAGCTCCACCAGAATAAAATCAGCCATTGCCACAGGGCAGATGGATATTATTAGTAGTCTGCTAGGTAGACCTTTCTCAATTTTCGCCCCAATAGTACATGGTAAAAAATTAGGCAGGGAATTAGGCTTTCCAACAGCTAATCAAGTCTACCCAGTAAATATTACACAGCCAAAATTCGGGGTATACGCCACTGTAGTAACACTAGAGGACGGCAGAAGATTTGCTGGTGCTACTAATGTAGGGGTAAAACCTACAGTTGAGGGTGATGAAGTCCTAGCTGAAACCTATATAGTGGATTTCACTGGAAATCTATATGATAACTATGTAAAGATAGAGTTTGTGAAGTTCCTAAGGCCAGAGGAGAAGTTTTCTAGCTTAGAGGAGCTTACATCTGCTATAAAGGAAAATGCAGAACAGGCTTATAGGATTTTTAAAGAATTATAAAATAAAAAATGCTGTTCCAAATGTGAAAATCATCTGGAACAGCATTTTACTATATAGTGGGTGTTATTTCTTTCTCCCATTAGAAGGCTTAACAATAATAATTGGGTTATAGGGTAGAGAGTCGTCAATAGGTATAATAGGTAGGGTGGTAACTCCCTTTTCCATAAGATATTCATTATTACAGTGGTGGAACTGCTCAATGGCAGATTTCATAAAGGTGGTGATATCATCTTTACTCCTAGTGGGGTTTATGGCATTAGGTGGAACAGAGGCGCCTGTAATATAGTAGTACTGCCCTAGTGTACCCTTAACTTCTTCACTGCGAAGCTGTGCAGTAATAGGAATAGAGTGACCGAAGATGTACATCTCAAATATATGGTTGTGAGATATACTGCTGTCATCACTAACTAGATAGAAAAGTATATTACGACTGGTATCTGATAGGACAATATTGCTGTGCTTAAAATCAAATTTTCTTCCAAGTCCATTAATACTATATAAAAATGCCTTCCACTTATGGTCTAGGTTATGAGAGTATAGCCTAGACACTGATAAAGGTAGTGTGGCATCAAAGGAGCTAGTAGGTAGGCTAGTTTGCTCTTCTAGGATAACTGTTTTTGGTGACCTAGCAGTCTTCCAAGAGCTAATACCTAATACTACTGGAATAATAGCAAATAAATCAGGGTGGTCAAATGTATTGGGGAATAGATTATAAAAGAAATATCCAGTAAAACTATAATAAGCAAAAAAGAAAAGACACACAGATAATATATACCATATATAGGAGGGGAGATTTTTAAGGGTGACGCCCTCCCCTTTATAATAGGAGAGGGTAGTGTTTATAATCTCAACAAATAGGAATATAGTAATTAGGGTTAAAATAATAGCCACTATCTCAGGCTGGAAAAATAAAGATATGGAGCGACCGGTAAATAACCTTAATAAGAATACAAGTATAATGGCAATGACTATACATATAAAGTATAAAGCGATGGATTTAAAGATTTGGAGGAGAAGTGAGGTAGGTTTCTTAATGGGGGGGATTGTATTCATTATAGTAACGACCTTTCTTTGTAATATATAATGTATAGTATACTATAGAGGGAGCAGAGTAGCAAGATTACAACCTAATCAAGATTACAACATAATCAAGATTATGGCATAACTAGGTGACTTTACAAAATAAAATGATAAAACCTACAAAAACTATTGACATTACATTGTGTACATGATATAATAGCTAAGCTGTCAAGGACGGTGAGCAACTTAAAAGGTGGGTTTGAA
>CAYJEQ010000096.1:0-6962 GCA_964369235.1 uncultured Oscillospiraceae bacterium
CTAGACTGTTTGAATTTATTCAAACAGTGGGTACACTTTTATGTCACGATAAAAGTACGGTGGGGTATTAGGCATACAAATAAACTACATAGATAAAGATATGGGGCAAAGTCCCCCGCTGAGGTGCTGTGGCATAAGGCTGAGTAAATAAACAACAGTAACCACCCCATTATAATAATGCTGTGGCACAAGACAGAGCAGATAGATAACAGTAATCATCACCTACAGGGCGAACTCATAGGTTCGCCCCTACATATGCCTGTGTTAATATATAACATCAACCACCCCACAATAACTAATCTAAGCCTCTCCCTAAGGGAGAGTGATTACAAATATGTGGCAAAGCCACACCTTACCTCTTCACTATTCACCAGCCAATGAAATTGGGTGTATTCACTATTACCTAAAAACACCCCCACCACTCCCTAGGCTTTACCCTAAAAAATGCTGGGGGATTTTAACTAATTTATAATTTCATAACCATTTGCAAGTCTATAACCCTCTTCTCTAGCATAGTCAATTACATCTCCTAAAACTAGTGCATTAATCTCGGAAACTGCGTGTAATAGAATTATCTCACCTTTGTGAAGATTATCCACTATTTTATTGTATGCCTCCTGCTGATCTGGCTGATTATTTACATCCCAGTCTGCATAGGCAAAACTCCAAAACATGGTGTAATATCCCATGTCCTGTAATATGGCTAAAGTCTGCTCTGAAAATGCACCTTCTGGGTATCTAAATAGATGCATGGTATAACCAAACTCCTCTAGTATATAATTGTGTAGCTCTGCCACATCAGCAACAATCTCCTCTGGGGTTATGGTGGTAAAGTTTGGGTGGGCTGTGCTGTGATTAGCTAGTACATGGCCTTCGTCTATGATCCTTTGTATTAGCTCTGGTTGGCTTTTGGCGTACCCCATAGTAACAAAGAACACTGCAGAAACACCCTTTTCCTGTAATGTATCCAGAATGTGGGGGGTATGTCCGTTTTCGTAGCCTTCGTCAAAGGTTAGATAGATATTCTCATTATACTCCCCAATAAAGTAGGCATCATACTCCCCATACTGCTCCTGTAAAGTCACACAGGCTGAGGGTACTCCAGCTTCATTATAATGTACCCCAGGGCCCCAAGGCACACTACTGCTATCAAGGCCTATAATGTTTTCCATATCCACCGACAGATCCGGTGCTGGCGGGGTTACTATTAATGGCACCTCTGGCTGAGTTATAGTGTCCGTTGCCTCCGGTGTAGGCTGTGGGGTAGCTGTTACCTCTACCGTTGGGCTTGGATTTGTGGTAGGGGTGGTGCTATTATTTGGTATATCCTCAGAATTGCGCTGGCTACAACCACTAAGGATTATTATTAAAGATACCATTGCTACTAGGTATTTATAATTTTTCATATAAATGATCATTCCTTTCTCAGTGTTTTGTATGTTTCAGGTGTTATAATGACCGAAAAACACAAAACCCATGTTTGAAACTTTGTTTCAAACCAAACTTCCTTTCTTAGCCTATAATTCACTGGTAGAGTGTTGATATAATTACTATTTAATACAATTATACCCTAAAAGTGTCAATTAATATCTAATATACTGCAAAATAAAATATATTGTAGGATTATACATAGCAGTAGGCTAATCTTATATATTTTACACATATATTGGTTAGTATGCTCAAATACCCTCTAAGTATAGCTTTAAACCCTCTGTAAAAGTAGGGAATTTATAACAATTTTTGTTTCGGTTTCCATATTATTAGTTATTTTTAGGTAGTTTTTGCATAATTTGTACAAAACACTAGCAGGTAGGTTATTTAAAATTATTTAACCATCCTATTGACTATAATAGTGTTTTTGTTGTATAATTAACCCATAGCAAGAGTATTCAGTTAAACTTTTCAAACTTTCTTTTTTGGGCAAAAGCTCCCCTAACGGGGAGCTTTTGCTTTTGTTTTTTTAAATTTAAAATCATTACCCTTGATTAACACAGTAAATTCCTTTATAATGTATCTATAATTTATCAAAATATTATTCTAATCTGAGAAAGGACTTAAAACTATGATGGATAATAAAACCTATATAATGGATATAAAAGAATCTGCTAACTATATAAAGAAGCAGCTAGGAGGATTTGTTCCTGACATTCTAGTAATTCTAGGCTCAGGCCTTGGAGAGCTTGCAGATAAAATTGATGATCCTATTATCATCCCTTACAAGGACATTCCTAACTTTGTTAGCTCCACAGTATCTGGACATAAAGGTCAATTTGTGGCTGGGGTACTAGGTGGTAGAAATGTTATCTGTATGCAGGGGAGATTTCACTACTATGAAGGCTACTCTCTAAGAAAGGTTACCTTCCCAGTTCGTGTGGCAAAACTACTAGGTGTTAACTCACTAATCGTAACTAATGCTGCTGGTGGGGTAAACGAAAGTTTTGAAGAAGGTACCCTAATGATTATTAATGATCATATTAACTACGCTGGTGCCAACCCTCTTTCTGGTGAGAACCTAGACAGCTTTGGCCCTAGATTCCCTGATATGAGCAGAGCTTATGACCGTGAGTATATGGCTATTGCTAAAAAGGTAGCAGGGGATATAAACTTTAATATTAGGGAAGGTGTTTATGTTTGGTTTAGTGGCCCTAACTATGAATCTCCAGCAGAGGTGCGTTTTGCTCGCACTATGGGTGGGGACGCTGTAGGTATGTCCACAGTGCCAGAGGTACTTGTTGCTCGTCATATGGGTATGAGAGTTCTTGGTATCTCCTGTATTACTAACATGGCAGCTGGTGTTCATGATGTTATCCTCGACCATAGTGAGGTTACCGAAACAGCTAACCGAGTTAAGGGTGTATTTATGGAGCTTATTACAGGTATCCTACAACAACTACCTTTAAGATATGAGATTAAAACTGTTATCGGTTTGGAAAATCTTCCTATTTGTAAGGAAATCCGTCAGGCTGTATTTGTAGATGAGCAAGGTTTCTCTAACGAGTTTGATGAACATGATGCTGATGCTTTACATATTGCTATTACTGAAAATGGCACTGCTGTAGCAACTGCTAGAGCAGTAAAGGACGGCGCCTTCTATAAAATAGGTAGAGTGGCTGTAATGCCAGAGTTTCGTAGCTATGGCATGGGTGCTTACCTAATGGAATCTATCGAGCGTGCTATTAAAGCCCATGGTGGTGACAAGATTAAGCTATCTGCCCAGACAAGAGTTCGTGGTTTCTATGAGAAACAAGGTTATGTTGCCAAGGGTGAAGAATACCTTGATGAGCACTGCCCACATATCGACATGGTAAAAACTGTATAATTTCACCTAGCAAAAAGGAGCATTCTCTCTATATCTAATAGAATAAGAGAATACTCCTTTTTATACTACCTATTACTTAGGGTGACAGTAGTCGAACCCGCACTGCCCAAAACAGACCATATTCACTTATAGCAACCTTATCCTCCTAGCCAGACGTCTAGTATGCCGTAGTCGTCTGCCTAGCTACAAGCAAATATGCTTGGTGTTTAGGTCGCAGATTTTATGATTAGCAGATAGGATTAGTATTAAGGAAAAGCCTTGCAACAATGCATTGCAGTAATGCTTTCGCCTTACAATAGGCTTTGACACAGATAGTAAGCCTATATGCCATCATAAAACTGGTTCGGTTTAGGGGTGAGCGGCTAGGATACTACTGTGAGCTATCCTTGGATAGAGAGCTTTTATCCATAGTGCTAGATCTTTCGCTGGTTTTACTAGTTTTCTTACTATCGTAGTTTTTCTTGCAATCTTTTTTAGACATAATTATGTCCCTCCCTTTTTTATTATTATAGCAGGTGTGATATTTACTCTTTTTACCTGCTATTATAGTATAACAATCTAATTTATAATTATTCACCCATTTGAAAGGAACCCCAGAAATCATGGCAAAAATCGTTAATAAATTCAAACCAAGCAAATTAAGAAGAGAACTATTCATGGATGTAGTAGTCTTTATTCTCTTATTCCCCACGGGCATTGTAGGCATTTCCCAGCTTTTTAAGCAAGGAGAGCTGCTGCAAATGTTAGCTGCCATAGGAATTATAGTATATGCTATTAAAATTAAATTTTTCAGTACAAAATCCTTGTTGGAAGATGTTAAAAAACAAGTTTCAACCCTAGAGCTACTTAGCGAGCTACCGGCAAACCACAGTGTTTTATGGGAAACACCTGTGAAAAAGGATAGACAATGGACCTATATAATATCCCACCTAATAATCTCCCCTAACAAGGTATTTCTACTAAATGTTATAGATGAAGAAGGTATATTAACAGGAGAATCTATGGACGGATACATAAGAATTCGTGATGAGTTTACTCAGCAAGGTCCTCTAATTGAAAATCCACTTATAACAATAGCTGAACACGCTGAGGTCTTTACAGGGTTTTTACAGGACATTCGTGTGGATATGCCAGTGGAATACGGAGTGTATTTTTCAAGTGAAAATACAACAAGTCAGATTGACTGGGGTCATAGCAAGGTATTCTTTGCTAATAATAAACAGGAGATGATTGCCTACCTATCACAGGATCCTAACCAGCGAAAATCAAAAGCTCAGAAGAAAATCCTAAGAAAACTAAGAAACAATTAATTTACAAAGGGAATTTTAATTATCATGGCAAAAATAGTAAACAAATTTAAACTTAATTCAGTACAAAAGCAGTATTTAAACAAAATGCTAATGGTTGTAATAGCAATATTAATTGGCTCTATTACAACTATAATAAGTATATATCAGGGATGGTATCTCCTAGGAGTGGTAGCAGTAGTTATTGCCCTAGTTATTATAAAGATTAACCATAAGAAAGCTATTATCCTAAAAGCTGGGGCAAAAGGAGAGGAAACCACCCTAAAACTCCTTAAAGGGCTACCTAGTAACTGTAGTGTTATGTGGGATATAAAGGTATCCTCAAAATCTTCTACAGCCCAGATAGATTATCTAATTATCTCACCTTACAAAATATTTATACTGGAGGCTAAGAATATTAGTGGAGTTCTTTCGGGAAAGTCCAGTGACAATAACCTTACCCAGTATAAGGAGCGCTCAGGGGAAACTAAGAAACCTTATAATCCACTATTACAGGTAACTAAGCATGGACAGGTGGTAAAATCCATTTTAGCTGAACAGGATATAAACTGTCCTGTGGAGTATGGGGTGTACTTCTCTAATAAAAACCTTAAAAATCAGGTGGACTGGGGCAATAATAATATATTCTTCCTAGGGGAGGAAAAAGAGATGCTAAAGAAATTATCCACTGCCAAAACTGCTAGAAAACCTATAGATGGAAAAAAAATCTTGAAAATTCTAAAAAACTTTTAAAAAACCTATTGACAATACTACACCATCATGGTATAGTATAACTCGTAATCATTATTACTTATCAAAGCAAAACAAAATAAATAAAAAATTAAAAAGAAAATTTTGGAGGAAAAAAATTATGAAAAAGTTTGTATGTGTAGTTTGCGGTTATGTTCACGAAGGAACAAGTGCACCAGATGTATGTCCAACATGTAAGGTTGGCGCTGACAAGTTCAAAGAGCAGACAGGTCTAAGAGAATGGGCTGCAGAACATGTTGTAGGTGTTGCTCAGGGCGCTCCAGAAGATATTATGGCTGACCTAAGAGCTAACTTCGAAGGCGAATGTACAGAAGTTGGTATGTACCTAGCAATGGCTAGAGTTGCTCATAGAGAAGGTTACCCAGAAATCGGCCTATACTGGGAAAAAGCTGCTTGGGAAGAAGCAGAGCATGCTTCCAAGTTTGCTGAGCTACTAGGCGAGTGCATCTCCGATAGCACAAAGAAAAACCTAGAAATGAGAGTTGACGCTGAAAACGGCGCTACAGCTGGTAAGTTTGACCTAGCTAAGAGAGCTAAGGCTCTTAACCTAGATGCTATCCACGATACAGTACACGAAATGGCTCGTGATGAAGCTCGTCATGGTAAAGCATTTGAAGGTCTACTAAACAGATACTTCGGTTAATCTAAAACTTATACATTAGTATAATACAAAACCCACCACTTTCTTTGGAAGTGGTGGGTTTTTTTATGTTCTGTATCATTTGTTGGGGGTTAAGTGAATACACCCAATTACACTGGCTGGTGAATAGTTGATAGTTAAGAGTGAAAAGTGTTGGTGTGGTTATGTTATATATTTGTAAAGAGGTTGTCGTATTAAGGAGAAACTGCATAAAACCAACCATTTATTTGTAGGGTCTGATGCCCACATCAGACCGAAGATGATAAGAAATCTAAGTTTTCGTTTGGATGTAGGCATCGACCCTACATTATGTTTGTGTAAAATTACCGACATATTTATTAATTCAACAGCGCCTCCGATTGGTTGTTGTGGTGATTGGTGTTATGTGTTTATTCATGTCTATATGTAGGGAGAACTTATATGTTTGACTTTAGGTGTTGCTTGCTGTTATCTATTAACTCAGCCTTATGACACAGCCCCACAGCTGGGGGCGTTGCCCCATAGCAATATTACCCTTATATAGTTGCTTATGTTCATATGTAGGGGAGAACCTATATGTTTGCCTTTAGGTGTTGATTACTGTTATCTATTAACTATGCTTTATGTCACAGCACCTCAGCTGGGGGCTTTGCCCCATACATTTACAGCTGTAGCTTATTTATACACCTAATACCCCAGTTACTTTTATCGTCAGATAAAAGTAACCAAAAGCTGATTTAAGAGGGAGTTTCGATTCTCCCTCTTAAAAATCTCCCTTAAAACGACAAAAGGAATATAAACCACACACTAACTAAAATATCATTCCTTTTGATTCCCACTCCTTACCACACACTAACCTAGATGCGTCCTAGATAATCATTTGTGATAAGACAAGATTTTTTTTACAGAAATAAAAACCTCTGTAATATCAAATAACAGTTGTATATAGAAGAGTCAAGAGAATGGC
>CAYJEQ010000097.1:0-6911 GCA_964369235.1 uncultured Oscillospiraceae bacterium
CAATAATTTGATACAAAGAAAAAGGTCATATGTCCTTTTTGTAGTGATTTTATAAATATACCACATATAATATTCTAAAAACTGTAGTTATTATATAAATTGCAGTAATAATGTATCTTATAATATGAAAGAAAAAGTATATTTATATAAAAAAGCTAAGGTTAAATTGAGAATTTATGGATAAATTGATAAATTAAGTAATGCAAAAAATAGGCAATTTGCAAAATTTAAGAAATACACAAAATTATTACTGTAACAAAACATCTTTTATAAATAAATTTAAAATATCATAACTACCATAATAAATATACTATATATAGTATTAAATTAAATATGATGTGATATTTTAGTGGATATTAATGGTAATATTAATATGATTGCTCTAATCTCCTAGCTGACCGTAGCCGAACCATATCTGCCTTCTACAGACCATTTTCCATTTTATATTCTTCCACAAGCTCCACCTTCAAAACATTCTATAGAATTGTCCTACACTGCATTATGTTGATTTACTATTCTCTATAGGTCAAATATAGGGAATAATTTTGAAATTTAAATGGACTTTCACTAGTACCATTTACACTGCAACAGAACTGTGGTAGAATTTATTATTACATAATAATACATATAGAGATAGTTTGAAACACAGTTTCAAACATGGGTTTTGTGTTTTTTGGTAATAACACAAAATACCAAGAAAGGAATTAACATTTTTATGAAAAAAGAAACACAGGCAATTATAGCTTCTATTATTGCCCATATAATTTTTGGACTTAGTTTTCCATTTACTAAGGTTGCACTTAGTTACTGCACACCGATTTCTTTATTATCACAGCGATTTGTTATTGCTTTTGTCGCGTTAAATTTACTGTTACTTACAGGTAAAGTCAGTTTGAATTTTAAAGGCAAAAATCTAAAACCACTAATGTGCCTAGCAATTTTTCAACCTGTGCTGTATTTTATATGTGAGACATATGGTATTCAGCTTACAACTGCAACTCTATCCTCTATTATTATTGCACTTATTCCAATAGTTACTATGATAGCAGATGTTGTATTTTTAAAGCAGAAAGTCACGGTATTTAAGGTGGTATGTGCACTGATTTCTGTTGTTGGTGTAATAATGATAACCCTTGTAAATGCTAGTGAGGGAGCTGTGCACCTTAGTGGGGTTATACTATTAATAGGTGCTGTAATATGCGCAGTAGGATTTGCTATGGCTTCTCAAAAGTCTAGTAAGGAGTTTTCTTCCTTTGAGCGTACATACTTTATGATGTTCTTTGGTGGGGTGTTTTTCACAATTTTGTCTGTATCACAAAACAGTACAAATCTATTCCAGACATATATTCTACCTTGGACCGATGGTAGTTTTGCTATAAGTTTACTTTTCCTATCTCTAATTAGTTCTGTTATAGCTTTCTTCTCTATTAATTTTGCATACAGTAATGCACCTCTTACCAAGGTTTCTCTCTATGCAAATATTGTCCCCATTGTATCAGCTATAGTTGGAATAACTGTGCTAGGAGAACCTTTTAAATTAATGCATGGTATATCTGCTAGTATAATTCTTATTGGGCTAATTGGCTTTCAGCTATCTAAAAAATCCACATAATATTTATATCAAAAAATAAACTCTATAAATTCCTCATAAGTTTATATTAAAACATCGTTGATTTTGTGATAGTATTTATAGTCCCTTACTCTAAATCTAAATGTTCTTTACCAAATGTCAGGGGAAAATTATCTTGGTTCCATCCCTCTCCCACGGTGAGGGATGGAACCTCAACAATTGATATGCAATCAATCTAAATAAGCTATAACAAAAAGCCCTCTGAAACTATTGATTCAGAGGGCTAAATTTTACCTATAGAGTTACTTCTACTATTTTATAATGTACCATAAATCATATATACTGATACACCTATAGATATAGCTGCAATTATAATTTTAAGTACATTTTGATTTATTTTATCAGATATCTTCGCCCCTAAAAGTATGCCTATTCCATGGGCTATAACCGCAATAGCTATAAGTGTTATTATATTATCATCAGTTGTATTATTATAATAACCTGCAATAGCTGGTAGAGCTATAAATATAGAGTTGAATAAGCTCATTCCTACAGCTTGCCTTACAGTAAAGCCAAGTAGTGACAGTAAAGGAACTGATAGAACAGGCCCACCTGCACCTGTAAAGGCACTAATAGTTGCTATGAAAACCCCTAAGCAGATAACTAAAAAAGTGTTTGATTTAATTTTCTCACTTAACTGATTTACAGTTCCGTCCTTTTTGGGAATTAGTATAGAAAATCCTGAAACAAATACCATTGTATATAGGACTCTTTTTGCAATAATAACAGGAACTGCACTATTAAACCATACCCCTATAATAGATCCTATAATAGCACCTATAGCTAATTTTCTACAAAACTTAAAGTCTATATCTTTAGTTTTATTATAGGAATATGCCCCCAGTATGCCAGATACTGCAAAAGCTGAAAAGCTCATTGCCATACTCTCTGGGGTTTGTAACATTAGTACACCTGTGTAAAACATAGGCAGTAGAAAACCTGCTATTCCTGAAATTCCAATACTTATGCCTACTAAAATATTTGCGATTATAATTAAAATATACATTTGACCTCTTATATTAATTCTTTAATTAATTTCTGACTAGAGAAGAATGAGCCTGCTCCACCTGTGTGGATGAATACAACATTACTTCCTTTAGGTATTTTACCAGTTCTAATATGATCCATCATACCATGGAAACCTCTACCTGAGTAGGTAGGATCACAGAATAGCCCTTCTGACATAGCTAGTTCTTTAATAGTTACCTGTGCATCTGGGTTAGGTATTCCATAACCAGGTGCAATATAGCCTTCATCTACATGAATTTCATTCATTATTTCTTCTTCTGATGGTGCTTCCATACCTAAAACATCAAATAGATATTTTACTCGGTCCACACAAGTCTGATGTGTAATCAAATTTCCTGGTTTCCATGAGCGAACATTAATAGAGTGTATTTCTGTTTTTGTTTTTGTAAGCATTTTTGATACAATAAGTGCTGGCAATGATCCACAGGATCCATTTGCATGATACATGTAGTCAATCTCACCATATTCTTTTGACTGTTCCATAACTTCTGCATACAGATGAGTAAAAGATATCCATCCATATTCATTAGTGCATCCTACTGGTACCCACATTACATTATATCCCTGAGCTTCTAGCTCTGCTTTTTTAGCCATACACTGTTCAATTACTTTATTCCATAATGGATTTAAGTCTACAGAGTCCACTGGATCTGGCTTGGATACATAGTTAATCTCTGCGCCTAGTATTCTACTTAGCACTAGATTTCCTACAGGAGATTCTGGGTAACCCTCATTCTTTGTATCACCTAGAAATAGTATAGGCTTAATTCCTGCAGCGTTACAGTATGATGTCATCTGCATACAAGCATTGGACTGATATGCACCATAGGTAATCATATAGTCAACTTTATCTTCTAATGCTTGACCAATGATATACTCTAGCTTTCTACTTTTATTACCACCAAACATAGAAGGGCCACTTAAATCTTCACGCTTCATAAATATGTTTACACCGTACTTTTCAGATAGGTTCTCTAATTTATGAAATGGTGTAGGCGTAAATACTAATCTTTTTCTAGGCATATCTTTTGATAATAAATTTAATTCCTGAGCTGTAATTTTTTCCATTATAATCCCACTCCTTTATTTAGTTAGATTTTGATTTAATTGGTTTCATTTTTGGGAAACCAGCAGCAATTGCAACTAGAGATAGTACTAATAATACTTGTGGATATGTTGCATACTGTATTACAGCCATAGAATCTATTCCAGCTGCACCAGCTGCTGCAAGCATCATGCCACCGTAAGGAACTAATGTACCCATAGTACCGCAAGCAAATATATCTAATAGGCTAGCTGTTCTACGGGGATCTACACCGTATTCTTCAGTGATTTCTACAGCTATATCACCTGCTGTTACAATAGCTACTGTACTGTTAGCTGTACACATTGTAACTGCCCATGTTAGGAAAGCAATTGCATATTCAGCTTGTTTTCTGTTTTTTATTTTGCTTTTTACAAGGCCTAGAATCCAATCAATACCACCATTGTACTTAATTAGTGCAATCATGCCACCAACAATTAGTACAACTAGAGATATTGCTGCCATGCCCATCATGCCAGAATAGAAAGCTTTTCCTAAACCAACAAGATTAAATGCACCATAGGCTAAACCAATACCAGAAGATAGCAGAACCCCAAGAGTTAACACAACAAATACATTAAGACCAAATAAAGATCCTCCAATTACAGCTAGGTATGGAATAATCTTAATGATGTCGTACTCTAGTGTCTCTAGTGGAGGAATATCTAAACCACTAGAACGAGCTGTAAATATACCAAAAGCGATTACAGCTGCTGGTAGAGCTATTAGGAAGTTAGCTTTAAATTTATCTTTCATCTCTACACCACAAATTCTTGTAGCACTAATTGTTGTATCAGATACAAAGGAAAGATTATCACCAAACATACCACCAGAGATACATGCACCTATAACAAATGCTGGATTAAGTCCTGTTACCTCAACTACACCCATTGCAATAGGGCCAAGAGCAACAACAGTACCAACAGATGTACCAGTAGCAATAGACATAAAGCAACCAATAAGGAACATCCCACCTACAATTAGGTTAGTAGGTATAAAATTTAAAAAGAAGTTAACTACAGATGTTACACTACCAGCTTCTTTAGAGATACCACTAAAGGCACCTGCTAGTAGGAAAATCATTACCATCATTATAATGTTTTTGTTACCAAAACCTTCACAGAAAGTATCAATCTTATCCCATAACGATCTCTCGCCATTCATAAGAATAGCCACTGCCGCAGCTATTACAAAAAATACAAGTGCAGGTACTACCCTTGAGTCACCAACGGCTATAGCAGTTCCTAATGAAAGGACTAAAAATACTATTATAGGCAAAATAGCTTTGCCACCCATGCTTTTTCTTTCCATAGATAAAACCTCCAGAGAACTTATTATTTAGTTCGTGTTGTAATTGATTTGCGAATAAATTGTTAACAAAATTCATGAATTGTTTTACACTTTACAGTATACACAGTAGTATAAGAAAGGTAAAGCGGTATTAATTGTATTTAAATGCCACTTTTTTTTAATTAGCTAAAAAATCAGTAACAAATTAGTCATAATGTCAAAATAGATTGAAGTTTTCCCTATTTAGTGATAAAATCAATAATAATATAATAAAGAGGTGGGTTATGAATAAAATTGATATTGATGTTTTTTTCGAAATTGTGAAAAAAGGTAGTATTCAACACGCTGCTACAACACTTTTTATGTCATCCTCTGCTGTAAGTCAGAGATTAAATAGCTTAGAGTCAGAGCTTGGGATACAACTATTTGAGCGTGGAAAAGGCATTAAAGAGGCAACATTGACGGTCAAAGGAAAGGAATTTTATAAAATTGCCCTAGATATTAAATATAATTTTGAACAGAGTAATTCCCTAAAAGAAATCCCTAGCTATCCTACAATATCTATTGCCAGTGTAGATAGTGCCATTAGCAATGTTTTAATGCCTTTGTATGAGAAACTTGTATTCTCTCCTCCATTTTTTAGAATGCATTTAAGATGCTATCATTCAGACAATATCTATCCAAAAGTGGAAAACCATGATGTGGATTTAGGTATTGCTTTATTTGAAATTAAACGAAATAACATACAAGTAATCCCTCTACTATCAGATGACATGGTTTTAATTGTTTCACCTTTATCAAAGATAAAGGATAAAACCATTCACACTAATATGTTAGACCCTCATAAAGAGATATGTCTAGGACAAAGAGATGAATTATACATGGGTTGGGGCCCTAATTTTAGAGAATGGCATACAAAATGGTTTGATAGTGACATTCTGCCTATGGTTAGTGCCAGTAGTCTACACTGGTCTTCCCTATTTTTTAGAGGTGGTGATTTTTGGTCTATTCTTCCTCGTTGTAACGCCATTGGTATGCAGAAAGAATATAATGTAAAGATAATCGAGCTAGAAAACCCACCTAATCCTCGCACCTGTTATCAACTTATAAATGATAAGCAGACTAATATAACCTCTAGGAATATTGAGATTTTTAATGAATATCTTTACAGGTACATCGATGATTTAAGTAAAGAAGGAAATATTACCAATCTACTTAAATAAATATGTTCATATGTGACTTTAGTAAACCAGATTTAGTAAAATTACTTAAAATGTTTAAGCTTTGCAGTTTGATTATACAAGTCAACATAAAATACCCACTTGTTTAAAATATATTTTGAAAAAATTATACTAATAAACTTTTTGCTAATTATGGACTATATTTTATAAGTTAATGGGCTCTTATCCAATTTCTTTTAAATGTAATAAAGAATAACATGGGGCTGTCACACTAATTAAATTAATCGTTAATATACACAAAAAATTGGGCTGTCCCATTAAGCCCTCATAAAAAACAAAAACGAGCACCCTGAAAAAAAGGTAGCTCGTTTTGTCGTTTCATAGTATAATTAATTTGCGAAAAAACCAACATGAAACGAGGTAAATATAACACAACGAGAGATAAAAATCAAATTAAATTCCCAATAGGATATGAAGCAAAATAGGAACAGATGAACCAGTGAGAAAAATGTTGTAGCTGATGCTGAATATGTGAATGAAGAAAACTATATAAAGCTTTGTAATTTAATAGTTGAATAAAAAAGAGTAGCTTTTATCTACCCTCTGCTTTGTTCTGTATAGTTTTTAACGGATTTTACACTTGTGCTTAGTTTTACCACAAAACTTAAAGAATTTGGGGCCGTCACTAATGGTTTTA
>CAYJEQ010000098.1:0-6612 GCA_964369235.1 uncultured Oscillospiraceae bacterium
GTTACTTCGAGGGATTTTAAGTCCCTTGTGTCTGCCGATTCCACCACAGCGGCATAGCATATGAAATCACTATTGCAATCTCAAATGCTCTATAATTATACAACTATATTATTAATAAGTCAAGGGGTTTTCTGTAAAAAATTATAAATTTATCTCTAGGCATACTGGGCAGTGGTCGCTACCTAGGGTTTGACTGTGGATTTCTGCTTTAGTTATCCTGTCTTTTATCTTATCTGACACTACAAAATAGTCAATACGCCAACCAGCATTCTTCTCTCTAGCCTTAAACATATAGGACCACCAGCTATAAGCCTCGGTAGTATCTGGGTGCAGTTCTCTAAAACTATCCACAAAACCTTCCTCTAGTAGCTGGGTAAATTTATCTCGTTCCTCTATGGTAAATCCAGCATTTTTAGTGTTGGTTTTAGGATTTTTTAGATCTATCTCCTTGTGGGCAACATTAAGATCCCCACAAAGGATAACAGGCTTCTTATTGTCTAAATCCTTAATATACCCTCTAAATAAATCATCCCACACCATACGGTAATCCAGTCTAGCCAGCTCTCTTTGGGAATTAGGGGTATATACCGTAACAAAGTAGAAATCCTCATATTCAGCAGTAATTACCCTGCCTTCATTGTCATGTTCCTCTACCCCAATACCAAAGGTAACCTTAATAGGCTCTACCTTACTATATAAAGCTGTGCCGGAATATCCTTTCTTCTGGGCGCTGTATTCATATACAAAATATCCCTCTGGGGCAAAATCAGCCTGTCCCGGTTGCATTTTTGTTTCCTGTATAGCGAATATATCGCTGTCCATCTCCCCAAAATAATCACCAAAGCCTTTAGTTAAAGCTGCTCTTAGTCCATTTACATTCCAAGATATTAGTTTCATATATAATCCTTCCTCTCTTGATGTTTTGTGTGTTTTACCACATATATATTTATGTGATAAATTTCGCTAATGCTTTTCGCTTATTATGGTGGATAGCTACCCACACCTAATTGAAACCCTAATATAGTTTAAGGCTATTTATCCTTATCTATACCAAATCCGCTTACATCTCCTCTAATCATAGCACCGAATATACGCTTTTTAACCCCTTTGTGTTCCTTGTCTAGCTCTACTAGAAATTCCTTAGTCCACTGTCTTTGAGTGTGTCCGTCAATGCTACATTTGCTTTTTACTACTGGGATGTTTAGCTTTTTAACCACTCGCTTAACTTCTTTCTCCTCAGCCAGTACCAAAGGTCTAATAACTGTTACATCTTTTCGGGACATATATGTAACTGGAGAGAAACTGCCTACTCTACCCTCATTAAACAGATTCATCATAAATGTTTCTACTGCATCATCATAGTGATGGCCTAGGGCGATTTTATTACATCCTGCCGCCTTTGCTGCATCGTGTAGTGCACCTCGGCGCATTCTTGCACATAGGCTACAGGGATTAGTTTCCTGTCTTATATCAAATACTACTGGGCCGATTTCCGTTCTTTTAATAATATATGGTATCTCCAGTTCCTCAAAATATCTCTCCACTGGAGAATAATCTGTTTCTACCCCACCAAAACACGGATCAAGAGTTATTGCTACCACCTCAAACTTTACTTCAAGGAATTTACTAAGGTGTTTTAGCCCTGCTGCTAGCACCATGGAATCCTTACCACCACTAACACCTACGGCTACTCGGTCTCCCTCCTGTATCATGTTGTAGTCCGTTACTGCTTTGCGCAGGTATCCTAGAATCTTTTGCATAAAAATATTTTTTCCTTTCTTGGCCTTTTGTGGGATTTCCTCATGAGAAAATTTACGATGTTATAATTACTGTAAACCACAAAACCCGTCTTTGAAACTTTGTTTCAAACCAATTACCTTTCTCTGTAATAGCTAAATATATTAAGCTATCCTTCTATTTTATCTTTTGTTAAATAAATATGCAATAGGCTATTTAAATTAATTGCTATTTATGATAAAATATTTCTAGTTGTGCTTATAAATAAAGCCAGAATTCCACTATATTTAAAGACAAAAGGCAGGACCAATATGGAAAATAAAAATCGCTATCAATCTTTAATGAGCAATACCTTTATATTTGCCCTATCTACAATTAGCTCAAAATTAATGGTATTCCTCTTAATGCCCCTATATACTAGACTACTTAGCCCTGCAGATTATGCAGTTATGGATATTATTGTTCAAACCTCCAACCTACTTACTCCTTTGGTTTTTGTAAGTATTAGCGAGGCGGTTATTAGGTATTGTTTAGACGCTTCTATTAAAAAACATGATGTATACACCATAGGTATATCCACCTGTATTAAAGGCTCACTGCTGTTTTTACTAGCTCTGCCCCTACTAAGCTTATATGAGCTTACCAGCTCCTATACACTCCTTATCTACTTCTATGTAGTTTCTTCCTGTTTTCGTGGGGTGGTTAGCCAGTTTACCCGTGGTATTGGCTTAGTACGACTTTACGCCTTTGACAGTGTTTTTGCCACACTTAATATTATTATTCTAAATATTATACTAATGGTAGGCTTTAAACTAGGTGTAACTGGTTATATTCTATCCATTGTACTATCTAATTTCCTATCCATTATCTTTTTAACTACTATGGCTAATCTTAATAAATATCTCATACTGGGAAAATCCAGCCGTCGTGTGTCAAAGCAGATGATAAAATACTCTGCCCCCCTTATTCCTACAACTATTTTTTGGTGGGTAATAAATGTTTCTGACAGATATATAGTAAACTTCTTTTTAGGGGAAACTATTACTGGGCTTTACTCGACAGCTTATAAGATACCTACTATTATATTTTTAATCTCCTCTATATTTACCCAAGCATGGCAACTATCAGCTATTAGTGAATACAGTGAAAAGGACAAAGACGCCTTCTATTCCAAAATATTCTCCATGCTATCAGCTACAATATTTACAGCTGCTTCGGGGATAATCCTACTGCTAAAACCTATTACCTATATTCTAGTAGCACCGGATTACTATCCATCACTAGAGTATGCTCCTACCCTTGTATTAGCACTGATTTTTAGCTGTTTCTCCACCTTCTACTCCAGTTTCTACATGGCATCTAAGCAGAATAAAATGTCCCTAATTACAACTATGATAGGTGCTTTTGTAAATCTTGCCCTTAACTTTATACTAATCCCTATTATGGGGGCACTAGGTGCTGCTGTAGCTACTCTTATAAGCTATATGGCTGTATACCTACTTCGTGCTGTAGATACCCGTAGATTTGTTAAGCTAAAGGTTTCTATTCTGACTATGGCACTTAATATAGCTGCCCTAGGATTACAGGTAGTGGCTTCCACCCTATCGGTAAATATTAACTGGTTGGTACAGCTACTGCTAACAGTATTTATTATACTGCTAAATCTAAAGCCACTACTGGATATACTAGTAATGGTAATAGAAGCAGTTCAGAAAAAGAGAAAAAAGAAGTAATCTATGTTAAATCCTATTTAAATTTAAGAAAAACTGAGATTTTGCAAAATTAATATGATATAATAAACATGGTTAATTAGTGGTTATGATTATGTTGATGGGTGTTTATTATAAGCTAAAGCATAGCTTTAGGTTTTATATATCTACTCTACAGAAAAGAACTATATCAAATAAATTATAAAAAATAATGCTTACTGAATAACTGTGTGGTAAGCACACAGTTATAAATCGCCACAATATAGTGGCGATGCAACCTCAAAACAAGGCTGTTTTGAAGTTTGCAGGTGCATTAATTGACAGCCTGCCAGAACTTGGCGCAAAGCTCAAATTCAGAGTGCAAAGATTTTATAGTAATGGATCAAAAAACTTTGCACTTCTAAACACCCAAAAACATATTAAATTACCTTAATAAGTGTATTTTTGGGTTGTTCAGCAGGCTTTAAATAAAAGATAAACCTCTTAAAAAAGAAAGGCAAGGTACACCATGAATCTAACTCCAAGTAATGATTACATTAATGTAAAGATGGAAAAACAAAAGCATATTGCTCTTATTGCCCATGATGGCAGAAAAGCAGACCTTATTAACTGGGTACAGATTAACAAAGGATGTCTATCAAGACATTTTCTATATGGCACAGGAACTACCTCTAAGTTAATTAGCAATCAGACAAACCTGCCTGTTGTAGGCTATAACAGTGGCCCCCTAGGGGGAGATCAACAGATTGGTGCTAGAATAGCTGAGGGGAATATAGATTTTATGATATTCTTCTGGGATCCACTATCTGCACAGCCTCACGATCCTGATGTTAAAGCACTGCTGAGAATTGCTGTGTTATACAATATACCAGTGGCAACAAATCAGGCTACAGCTGATTTTCTACTGTCCTCTCCACTAATGAACCAAGAGTACAACCGCCCTATTATCGACTACTCTAAGAGAATTCAAAACCGTGCTAAGGCAATGGAAGCTGAAAAGGCTGAAAAGTAAGATATAGTTTGAAAGAAAGTTTCAAGCATTAGTTTTGTGATTTAGGGTTATTGTAACAACTGAATTTTTCTCATAAGAAAACCATGAGAAAATCCCACAGAACTTTAGGAAAGGAATAAACATTTCTATGTTAATTCGTGTTGACGGTATTAGATTTTATGAGGATTTTTTCGTAGATAAACAGCATAATAAAATCCCTTATAATAAGATAGAAGCAGCTGAGTATCATTATGATAGTAACTGTCTTAAGATTTTCCACAGTGGTGAAGGCAAAAGTTTAAAGATTAACCTTAAAGGTAAGGACAAAGATCTCCACCGAGATATTCTGCTAGATATCCTTCGTAGGAAACTTTCCCATTTTAATGAGGAGGAAATACCTCTCCATTTTATCCTATGCGCCTCCCACTATGGTGGATTAATTTTAGGCCTTGTAGTGCTACATATACTGGGATTTTGGGCTACCCTTACAGGTATGTCCCCTGATGGATTTTCTGGGGAAAGTTTACTATTTATGATGATCTTTGTATCACTAGGTGTAAAAGGACTTACGGTAACAGCCATACTGAGCTTTATACTAGTTCTTACTCTTACTATAATGAAGTATCGCAAAGGGTATACCTTTATTAAATTTGAGGCTACAGACCATGGTTTCTAGGATACACTTAAGAATCTATATAAAGCAAATAAAAACCTACTGGGAATCAGTAGGTTTTTTGTATTATATAAGTGTGTTAATCATAGAAAATTATCGAATTGCTTTTCGTTCCAGTCCACAGGCTTCTATTATAAAATTAAGCACTACATAGCTCACTGTCATGGTTGTAAGGTATATCTGCACCCCTGCTATTTGGTGGACTATATTGCCCATTAAAGTGTTTCCTGTAATCATTAAGTACTCACTCATTCTAATAGAGGCTATTACACCTATTGCCATGGGGAAAGTCATTCCAGCAAATCCCGGATTAAAGGATATTGCAAAGAATTTAGGCAACATAGCAACAATAAACAGCAGTGATATCATTATACAGCCATAGAGCACTGTTATAAGGGCTAGTGACTTATTTTCCACCACTCCTATATACCCTGCTAAACACAGGCTACAAGGTGAAAGAACTACTGCCATAGTATGGTATACATGGAGTTTCACTTCTAGTTTTACAAGGCGATATATTATTATAGGTAGCAAGGTAAAATAAGCTATAATCCCAAAATAAACAATATATGTAAGTAGCTGTCTATCACCCATATGATCTCCAACTACCACGCTTACTAACAGCCCTGCGTAGGTCACAAAGGAGCTAGGTAGAAAGGAATCCCAATCCCAGCCTTTAATAATGTATTTATAAGAAAAAAGAATAATATGGCATATGTGTATCCAAATACCAATCAGCCATAGAGTTTCACCCAAAGTGTGATTGTAATTAGTTATATAGTTGCCTATACTCATAAGTAGCATAGTAAAACCAGAAAACAGACTGGCTGATACTTGATTCTGATAGTCTTTAACAATAACTTTAGGGAATTTTACCATTTTGCATATATACATAATTAGTACAAACATTGCAAGTATCATGCTAAAATGCTGTATAAATCCATATCCAAGCATTGCATATACATTCCCTAAGGTTGCTACCCCTACAAAGGTAGGAAGTATGGAAACAGGTAATCGGTCTAATTTAGTTGCAATGGACACAACAACACCATCCAATCATATAAATTACTATTTAAAATGTTATATTATTAAATCTGATATAAATTATACTTCTGTTATAAAATTATAGTTAAAGCCTGTACTATTTACATGGAATATTAGGTGTTTTTTATTTAAAATTCAAAAAAGCACCTTGAGTTAACCTCAAGATGCTTTTAATGATTACATTGTGGAGCTGACGAGCAGATTCGAACTGCCGACCTCGTCCTTACCAAGGACGTGCTCTGCCTGCTGAGCCACGCCAGCATATAAAAGCTTGAGCCTAACAATGCAAAAAAATGGCAGGGGCAAAAGGACTTGAACCCTCGACACGCGGTTTTGGAGACCGCTGCTCTACCAACTGAGCTATACCCCTATATAAAAGTATTTAAGATTATGGCTTAAATACTTTGGTGGACCATCAGGGACTCGAACCCCGGACCAACCGGTTATGAGCCGGTTGC
>CAYJEQ010000099.1:0-6504 GCA_964369235.1 uncultured Oscillospiraceae bacterium
GCCACAGGTTTACCCTGAACAAAATCGATAGTTACATAGGTAGGTGTATCAGGTGCTTTTTCAGGAGATACACCCATCTCTAGGATTTTATCATAGTTAGGCTCATTAGCTGGATCCTCTAGATCAAGACCTTCATGGGATAGATGCCATAGGTTTTTATCCTTAGAATAGTTGGTTTCACGATTGATTTTTAGAGGGATTTTATGCTTTTCTGCATAGTCAATTGCGTCTTCACGGCTCTTAATATCCCAAAATCTCCAAGGAGCAATTACATCTAGGTTAGGAGCAAATGCCTTAATTGTAAGCTCAAAACGCACCTGATCATTACCCTTACCTGTACAACCATGACAGATAGCGTCAGCGCCTTCTTTTTTAGCGATATCTACAAGGTGCTTAGCGATAATAGGTCTAGCAAAGCTAGTGCCTAGAAGATACTTACCTTCGTAAGTAGCATTTGCCTTTAGGCTTGGTAGAATGAAGTCATCAGCAAATTCATCTACTAGATCCATAATATAAAGCTTACTAGCTCCAGTGCTAAGTGCCTTTGCCTCTAGGCCTTCTAGTTCGTCACCCTGACCTAAATCAGCACAGGCAGCGATTACTTCACAGCCATAGGTTTCTTTTAACCAGTGCATTATTACCGATGTATCAAGGCCACCAGAATAAGCTAGAACGATTTTGTTATACTTTTTCATTATTGTATCTCCTTAAATTAATGTATAAATATACTGAATATATGTATAAAGTATCATATAATAAAAGGATTGTCAATAGTAAAGTGTATTTTTTTTCATCATACATGTAAAAAATTCCAATGTGAAATAATCAAAATTATAGATTAAAAATCAATTTTTAGAATAATATGTCAATAAAATATTGCATAATGCAAAATTTTTTAGTGATTTACTATTAAGTCGTGATAAAACTCGCCGATATATTTAATATAGATATGTAATAATATATACCGCTCCTCAGAAGAAAATGAGGTTGTGAATATGGAGGGATAATTATGTCAGAAAAATCAGTAAGTAATGTAATGCCATTAGGTAAGATTTTGAAAGTTAATCAGCTTATATTATTAGGTTGTGGTGGGGTGATAGGTATAATATATCTATTAACCTCACAGATTATAACAGGGATTGCAACAATAGTTTTAATAAGTGTAATTTTTGGAATATGTAAACAGCTAGAAAAGAGTAGTATTGATAGAGCGATATCATTTTTAGCCCATACCCAGCTTATTATGGTTATGGCAATAGGTTTAATGGGTGGAGATGCAGCAGGTGGATATACAATTATATTAGGGGTAATAGCAGTTAATGCCCTTTATTACAAAGAAAATATAATTAAAATCCAGTTTGTGCTAATTAATATCTATGTCCTTGTAACTTGGCTTTTAGGTGATATGTTTTATGAGGGACTTAGTTTTTCCTTTATAGGTAGACTTTACATAGGTCTAACTGTAGGTGCTATAATTCTTATACTTATGGTAAAATGGGGAGCAGCTTCTGCAAGGGTTGCAGCTGAGAAAAACGAAGAAACCATGGAGCTTATTAAGAAAATTAACGAGAAGATGGAAGAAAGTAAAATCAGCAGTGAAAGACAGCAGGATATATTTGATGAGATCAGACAGCGTTCTGACAATCTAGAAAGTACATCTAGCAGAATGTTTAGCATATCTAGCTCCATAAGCTCAGCAACAGAAAATCAAAGCGAAATTATCCAGAATCTAACTCAAGCAAGCAGTAGCTTAGTTCAGGAGATTAAGGTAGCTAAGAACAGTGCAGACCAGTCTAGAGATATAGCAATCCAAAGC
This sequence comes from uncultured Oscillospiraceae bacterium, assembly GCA_964369235.1. Taxonomy (GTDB): domain Bacteria; phylum Bacillota; class Clostridia; order Oscillospirales; family Ruminococcaceae; genus CAYJEQ01. The sequence continues at coordinate 1,817 of CAYJEQ010000099.1, forward strand.
TCTAGCAAGCTAGAGGATAGCAATAAGAATATGTCTGAGATTGTAGAAGCTATTACAGATATTGAGATTTCCAGCAGTAAGATTATTGATATTATTAAGAGTATCGAGGATATTGCCTTCCAGACAAATCTACTAGCCCTTAATGCTTCTATTGAGGCCGCTAGAGCAGGTAGTGCAGGTAAAGGATTTGCAGTAGTAGCTGACGAGGTTAGAAACCTAGCTAGTAAGAGTTCCCTAGCAGCCAGCGACAGTAATGCCCTAGTTGATGAATCTATTAAGAGTGTTAAGCGTGGTGCAGCACTAATTAAGGTTGCAGCACAGAATATGACCGACGTAATTGACAGCTCCAACATAACAGCAGAAAATGTGAATAACATCAGTGAGATAATGTCCTGTCAGGTAGAAAATGTAGAAGGTATACTATCTCAGATACAGGAATTCTCAGGACTGGTATCCCAGACAGCAATGGTATCTGCTGAGAATAACCAGTTAGCTTCAGAGATAACTCATGAAGTGTCCTACATAAATCAAGTTATTAAGTAATAAAAAGATTATATATTAATTAATAGGGTGTTTGCTTATGCAACCACCCTATTATAATTTTACTATAGTATTTTATAGAGAAGCCAAAACTCACATAAGATAAAGGCAGATAACCTCTGAAAATCCAAGGTTATCTGCCTTTATTAAAATTTATTTTAATTTAGATTTTAACCACTATTTAGAGGTTAAAGGATTAGTGCTAATAATAATAGTACCACCTACACTGCTATCAAAGTGTAGATAATTAGAGCTGTCCATATAGTGGTTAGTATCAGTAATCTGATCATATGTATTATTATCTCTATTATAGCTGTAGAAGTAGATATTAGACATATTAGTGGTAGCAAGCTGATTTTTTACAGCTGTTTTTACAGTCATACCAAAGTCCTCATCCTGAGAGAAGGTAATAACCATAATATCATTGGTAAAATACTTATTAAATGTATCTATAATGGTTTTATTAACTACGTCTTGTTGGGAGGCGTTTACTAGGGTAGAAACCTCCTTGTCAATATATCTTCCCTCTGTAGTAGGGATATACATTCTAGCAGTTACCTTACTACCAATAACTGTGTCAAAAAGTACATTCATACCACCAGAAACCATATCAAATCTCTCTAAAGCAGAACTATCTACTAAATCTGTATTGCGATATTTTGGAATAGCACCATGGTCAATGTAGGCAATAACATCTCTACCTACCTTATCCTCACTAAGGCTTGGGATAATATCTGTAGGGATTCCATCGGTTTGGTTAAGGACATTTACAGCTATTTCTTTTTCTGGGATAACAGCTGAGATAGGTACAGGAGTAGCTAGGAGGCTTTTGTTAGATATACCTGTAACAGGTTGTGTAGTGCCAGGAGGGTATGCCTTAGCAAAAGCTGTAATAGGCTCTAGTGCAGTTGTAGTCACTACTAGGGCTAGGGCAACAGCAATGTGTATATGTTTTTTCATATTATATCCATTCCTTTACTAATGTTTTATAGCTATTATAAAGTAAGTAGAATATAAAAGCAATTATATTTTATAAACTTTAGAGATTATTATTGTTAATTTTACAAAAATAAACTATAATAGATAGGTGCTTATTCATGGGTATTTAGACCTGTTCTAATTACAGGTGGAGAGCTTGTAAATAAACATCAAAAATCATGGTCAACATTTGAAAAATAAATTTTCAAGGCAAGTTTTGCAGTGTAATTGCAAACTAATAGAAAGGAATAATTATGAAATTACTTGCACTAGATTCCAATAGTATTATTAACCGTGCATTCTATGGTATAAAACTACTTACCACTAAAAATGGCGAGTACACCAATGCAGTGTATGGTTTTATTAACATACTACTTAAGTTACTAGATGAGGTTAAACCTGATGCAGTAGCCTGTGCCTTTGACCTAAAGGCACCAACATTCCGTCACAAAATGTATGATGGATATAAAGCACAGCGAAAAGGTATGCCTGAGGAGCTGGCAAAGCAGATGCCACTGGTAAAAGAACTGCTAACAGCTATGGGATATAAGATAATTTCCCTAGAAGGTTATGAGGCAGATGATATTCTAGGCACACTGGCAAAAAGCTGGAGTGACCGAGGTGATAGCTGTGTTATTGCCACAGGGGACAGAGATAGCCTACAGCTAGTAGGTAATGGGGTAGAGGTACTACTTGCCTCTACCAAAGCAGGTAAAGCCGAAAGCACTATCTACAATCATCAGGTAATAGTGGAGAAATACGGAGTTACCCCTAATCAGCTAATAGATGTTAAAGCATTAATGGGTGATACCTCGGATAATATTCCAGGGGTGCCAGGAGTTGGGGAGAAAACAGCCCTAGCTCTAATTAGTGAACTAGGTTCACTAGATGGTGTATATGCAGATATAGACAACCCAATTATTAAAAAAGGTGCTAGAGAGAAACTTATTAATAATAAAGACCTTGCCTATATGAGTAAAGATCTTGCAACCATTAACTGTCAAGTGCCTATTGAAACCGATGTATCAAGCTATGTTGTAGCAGAAGGTGACAAAGGGGCAGTAGTAGCTATGCTACAGCGACTAGAGATGTTTAACACCATAAAAAGACTGGGTTTAGAGGGAGTTACAGCCTCAGCCAGTGGTGCTGTTACCACTGTAGATACACCACAGATAGAAGCAGTAACACCAACTGTTAAGGCGTTTACCAGTGAGTGCTTACAAGGGGAGGAAGATTTATACCTATCCCTAGAGTTAGACAGTAGGGAGTTACCAATTAGCTTTAGTCTACTGGTGGGAGATACGGTTTACAGCTCTAACCTAGATGTAAATGGACAGCTAATGGAGATTATGGCACATAGTGGTAGGGTAATTACTAATTTTAGTAAGGGTCTTTACCATGTAATGCTACAAAACGGAGTAAAACCTACTACAGTTGCCTTTGATACAGCTGTGGCAGGTTATGTTCTAAGCCCATCATCTAACGACTACAGCCCTAAGAGATTGTCCGAAGAATATGGCAGCAACATGGCTTATAACACTATTAGCGATAGCGAAAATGACCCAGCATATTTACAGGGGATTTATAAGCTTTTATCTGATATGATTAATGATCAGTCTATGAAAGAGCTTTATTATAATATCGAACTGCCACTAACACAGGTACTAGCATCTATGGAACATAATGGATTTATGCTGGATATAGAGGGAATTACAAGTTATGGCAGAGGGATAGATAGTAAGATTACAGCTTTAACTACAGCCATATATGAATATGCTGGGGATACCTTTAATATAAACTCACCTAAGCAGTTAGGAGAGGTACTTTTTGTAAAGCTTGGGCTACCTACAGGGAAGAAGACAAAAAGTGGCTATTCCACCAATGCAGATGTACTGGACTTTTTAAAGGATAAGCATCCAATAATCCCAGCAATACTAGAGTATCGCACCCTAAGCAAGCTAAAATCCACCTATGTGGACGGACTGTTAAAGGTAGTGGAGGAAGACGGAAAAATCCACACTAATTTTAAACAGACTGAAACTAGAACAGGCCGAATAAGCTCCACAGAGCCTAATATGCAAAATATCCCAGTAAGAACACCTCTAGGTGCGGAGCTTAGAAAGTTCTTTGTTGCTGAGGAAGGAATGACCTTAGTAGATGCAGACTACTCACAGATAGAGTTAAGGGTACTGGCTGATATGTCCGGTGATGAGAATATGTGTGAGGCTTTTGTAAATGAGCAGGATATCCACACCAACACAGCAGCACAGGTATTTAATCTACCACCATTATTTATTACTCCAGAGATGAGAAGTAGAGCTAAGGCAGTAAACTTTGGTATTGTTTACGGTATCGGTGCATTCTCCCTATCAGGGGATATTGGAGTATCGGTAGCAGAGGCAAAGGAATATATAAAAAACTACCTAGCAACCTACCAAGGGGTAAAAAACTACATGGATAAAACCATAGAACAGGGCACTGAGCTTGGCTATGTGTCCACGACTTTTGGTAGAAGAAGATATCTGCCAGAGCTTAAATCATCTAATAAAATCCAGAAAGCCTTTGGAGAAAGAGTGGCAATGAATATGCCAATCCAAGGCACAGCAGCAGATATAATTAAGATTGCAATGATTAAGGTCCACAGTAGGTTAGAGTCAGAAAATCTTAAAGCTAAGCTAATACTACAGGTACACGATGAATTAATAGTAACCTGTCCAATAGAGGAAGCAGAGCTAGTACAAAAACTAGTGGAGCAGGAGATGGTAAGCGCAGCAGAACTAAAGGTTCCACTGGTAGCTGAGGCAAAAATAGGCAAAAACTGGTACGAAGCTAAATAATTACAGGGTAATATCTTCCTCAACAAGGGAATTATTACAGATAATTCTTTGAGCTAGAATGGCTGTAAGGTTGTCGTTAACAAGATTTGATAGATTAATAAGGGTTTCGAGCTCTTTGGTGGTGCGATTCTTACTAAGGGCTAGGGATATGGCTGAGGAAAGAATTAGCAGCTGTTCTGGTGGTAAACAGCTAAAGGAAAATGGCTTGTCATAATTTGAGTGACAGTTGTGGCTCATAAAAATTATCATTCCTTTCCTTAAGTTTTGGGTGATTTCTCATTATTTAAAGCCTGCTGAACAACCCAAAAACATACTTATAGGTTTATTTAATAT
>CAYJEQ010000100.1:0-6420 GCA_964369235.1 uncultured Oscillospiraceae bacterium
TCAATTTGTACAATTTAAATAAAATATCACGTCTAACTTTTTGGGGTCACTTCAAAATCTTCCTAGGGATTTTCTATTTACTAATTATGTTTTTTTGCAAATATTGTGTAAAATTATATGGTGTGCCTTCCCATACCATCGGCGAGAGAAGGCACTTTAACAATTGATATAGAACCTTAATTTATTATTTTAACATAGGATGTTCGTTACTGGTATAGTCATTTGTATCGGTAGAAAGATTTTTAAGCTCTAGTCGGTAGTTGATATATTTCTTAATACCAGAGTAGATAACTGCAAAGGTAGGAACACCTATAAACAGCCCTGCGATGCCTATTAATCCACTAAATACCATAATAGAGAATACCACCCAGAAAGCTGAAAGACCGATGCTATCACCTAGTATTTTAGGCCCTAAGATATTTCCATCAAACTGTTGTAGCACCAGTATAAATACTACAAATACCATTGCCATAGTTGGACTTTCGATAAATATAATAAATACACAAGGTATTGCACCGATAAATGGCCCAAAGTAAGGGATTACATTGGTTATACCTACTATCATACTAACAAGTAGGGTATTTGGCATATTAATCACTGTAAGACCGATAAAGCATAGCATACCAATAATTAGAGAATCTAGTAATTTTCCAATAATAAAACCTGAGAAAATTTTATTGCTTTCATGTGCAAAGTCTATTAATGCTTTTACCTTTTGAGGAGATAGGAATGCATTTAGAAGTTTTTTGCTCTGAGCGAAGAACAGTTCTTTACTTAGGAAGAAGTACACCGACATAATAATACTTAAAACTATATTTAAAATACCCTTAGCCAGTGATAGTACAAAGTTTACCAGCTGTGGACTTGCTTCTAATAAGGCTGTAGAAAGGCTATTAATTCCAGTAGTAACTATATCACTAATACCTACTAATATATCTACCGGTAAACCATTTTCTTCAAATGTTGCGTAAAGCTCGTTAAACTGATTTTCCATTTGAGGGATATAAGCTATAATGTCATTAATTACTGCTGTTATGCTAATAGTTATCTGTGGAACTACTATCCAGAAGAATACCGATACGAATAAAAATGCAAGTATATAGGTAATTAATATACTAATAACACGAGCAGTCTTAGTTGATAGTTTGGGGTTGGCTAAAGGCTTTACAACCTTATCCTCAAAGAATTTTAGCATAGGGTTTAAAATGAAGGTTATTGCAAATCCATAGATAAATGGGGTAGCACTGGAGATAATCTTATTAACAAATTCTTTTATAGTTTCAAAATTTACTGCCATCATTAGAAATGACACTGCACCGACTAAAACTAAAAAGGTGTACAGAGCAATTGTATTATACCTAGGGTTAAAGTTAAATTTCATATTATGATCCTTCCTATCAATCAGTGTAAGGACAACTTATGGTATATCCTTAATCTTTGTCATAGTTAGATAGCTGTTCACAGGTATCCATCCACTGAAGGTATATGTCGTCTAGGTTGTTTTTCTGGTTTTCAATCTCTAGGCAGGCTTCATTTAACAGCTGATAGTTGTCAGTATATTCTGGAGTTGTAATATTTAGCTCAAGCTCCTCTAAGAGAGTTTCAATCTCCTTAATCTGCTGTTCTTGCTTTGTTTTTTGATTTCTTAGTGAAGCTATTACACTTCTCATCTCTTTGCTCTTAGTATATACTACTTTTGAGCTAGTGTCTAGGGCAGTTTCCTTTTTTTCCTTAGGTTGGTTAAGAGTTTTGTTTTCCTGTGCCTTTAGATATTCGTTGTAACTACCATTATAGGTGATATATCCATCTTTTTTAAGCTCAAGAATTTTAGTTGGCACTTTGCTTAGCAGGTATCTATCATGAGAAATCATAATAATTGTACCTGTAAACTCAGATAGAGCTGTATCTAGGACTTCTTTTGTTTTAAGGTCAAGGTGGTTGGTAGGCTCGTCCATAATAAGAACATTGCCTTGCTCCATAGACATTATAGCAAATTTAAGCTTTGCTCGTTCACCACCAGAAAGCTCCCCAACAAGTTTATAACATTCCTCGCCAACAATAAGCACACTTCCTAGTATACTCCTAATGCGATGCTCAAAGGTAGCTGGAAACCTATCCCACAACTCATCTAAAGCAGTCTTATCCATGTTTAAGTTATTACTTTCCTGCTCAAAATATGAATATAAACAGTGTTTACCCCAGGTTATTTCGCCACTGTCATAAGGTATAATGCCTTGTATTGCTTTAAGTAGGGAAGACTTACCAACACCGTTCTCACCGATTATAGCAATTTTTTCCCCTCTAAACACGTGTAGGTCAAAGTTCTTTAGCAAATCCTTACTGCTATTCTCATCTCCTACAGAAAGGCTAACACCTTTTAAATCCAGTACATCTTTAACTGGCTCTCTAGTATACTCAAATCTTAGCTTAGCAGGCTTAATATCACCTTGTGGTCGCTCAATTCTTTCCATTCTATCCAGTGTTTTCTGTCGGCTTTTTGCCATATCACTAGTGGAGGCACGAACTAGATTTTTAGCTACATACTCTTCTAGCTTCTTAATCTCTTGTTGCTGTTCTTTGTATAGCTTAAGCTGTAGAGTTTCGGCTTCTTCCTTTAAGGTTAAGTATTTGGTGTAGTTGCCTTTATAACTGGTAAGTTTACCGCGCTCAAGCTCCCAAACCTGTCCCACTAAACTATCTAAGAAATAACGGTCATGGGATACTATTAACAGTGCGCCTTTATAGTTTTTAAGATAATCTTCCAGCCACAGTAATGCTTTAAAATCTAGGTGGTTGGTAGGCTCATCCAGAATAAGTAGCTTAGGTTCTTCTAATAGTAATTTACATATAGCTAGTCTGGTTTTTTCTCCACCACTTAAGGTAGATATAAGGCTATCTCGTGATTTATTTCCTAGGTTCATACCATTTAATATAGTATTTATTTTAACACCGATATTATAACCATCACCAGCAGATATAATGTTTTCACATCTGTTATGGTCTTCAAGTAGCTTAGAATACTCCTCGCTATTATGGTCATTAATTCGGCTAATCTTATCTTCAATCTTTAAAATACGCTCCATAGCGTCGTTAACATCTTTAAATACATCCTGTATTTCCTGATGAATAGTGTTACTACTATTTAGTCCACTATTCTGTTTAAGAAAACCTATAGTTGCATGTCTATTTATATCCTTGCTACCATCTTCGTAATCAAGGGTACCATCTATTATATTAAGTAGGGTTGTTTTGCCAGCGCCGTTTACGCCAATTAGCCCAATTCTATCCCCATCTTCTATAGTTAATGAAATGTTTTTAAGCACATGATCTGCACCATAGAATTTATTGAGTTTATCCATTGATAATATCATACTATCTGACCATGCCTTTCTATATAGCCTATATATAATAGCTATATGCCGTTATTTGATAACTCTCTAAAAACCCTCAGCAGAAAATTAAAATCTGAGTTTTCTCTTTTGCTGAGGGTTATAGTTATCATAATTGAGGATAATTAATACTAAGTAAATTTGAAAAAATTTACTTAGAGATAGCGTCTGCTACATATAGACCATTTGCTGCTGCCTGAGATAGGGAACGGGTAAATCCAGCACCATCACCTATAGCATAAATCTTGTTACACCCTTTAATTTCAAAATGATCACAATCTGGACGAGCGGAATAGTACTTACACTCGATACCATATAGTAGAGTATCGTGATTTGCTGTACCAGGAGCGATTTTGTCCAGTGCATGTAAAGTTTCAATAATATTATCAAGCTGTCTTTTTGGCATACATAGACTTAGGTCACCAGGAACAGCAGAAAGTGTAGGTATAGTTGTAGACTGCTTTAGACGCTTAGCATCAGTTCTTCTACCTTGCATTAAATCACCTAAACGCTGTACCATTACGCTACCACCACTAATTAGATTAGCAAGTCCAGCAACATATCTCGCATACTCAATCGGTGAATCAAATGGCTCAGTAAATCTAATAGTTGATAGCAGTGCAAAGTTAGAGTTTTCAGTTTTTCTAACTTCATCTCTATATGAGTGACCGTTAACTGTTAGGATACCACCTGTGTTTTCTGTAACAACATTACCACGGTCGTTAAAGCAGAACATACGAGTTGTGTCCCCATATTGCTTAGAACGGTACCAAATTTTTGGCTCGTAGATTTTCTTAGAGAAATCTTCCCAGATAACTGCTGGTAACTCAACTCTAACACCAATATCCACCTGATTATTACTCTGTGGAATTTTATTTTCACTACACCAGCTAGAGAAGAATTTACTACCTACTCTACCTACTGCAAATACAATGTTATCACCTGTAATAGTATATTCCTTACCATCATTTGTTAGATATACTTCATGAGTTTCTTTATTAACATCTGTTACGGTAGTTTTTGTAAAGATATCACATTTGCCTTCAATAGAGTGGATTAGCTTAAGCATTGTATCGTAGTTAGAGTCAGTACCAAGGTGCTTTAGCTGTGCCTGATTCATATGAAGATCATGCTGTAGGCAGATTTTCTTTAGTTCGTTATTAGGCATATATCTTTCTGTAGTAGCACCGAAGGATACAAGGATTTGGTCAGCTTGTTCAATGTAATCCATTACTGTAGGCGCAGGCAGAAAATCTGTTAGCCAACCACCGTATTCGGTAGAGATAACATACTTACCATCGGAGAAAGCTCCAGCGCCAGCCATACCTTCCATAATAGCGCAGTATTTGCAGTTGATACATTTATCAACTTTTTTTGTTACGATAGGGCAGACTCTCTTATCAAGCTGATGTCCTTTTTCAATTAAGCAAACACTGCTGTTAGGGTTATTTTCAATTATTCTATAAGCAGTCATTATACCGCCTATACCTCCACCAATAATTATGGTGTCGTATTTATTTTTAATATTCATTTTTAAAGTATTCCTTTCTTTAATAAAACAAAATATTATGATTTTTCTTTTTGCATTGATTTTTTATTTATTGCGTCTTTATACACCTTAAGCATATTATCTGCAAGTACAATAGCACCACTATCTAGTACCGATTTAGATACTTTTTCCCGTAATTCTTCCAAATCCTCTATAGGCATACTAGATATGTGACTTAACCACTGAGCCATCTCCTTAGCATTATTAAATACAAAACCATTCTCGCCATTTCTTACCTGTTCTTCGTTAAGAGGGTCTGTACGCTGTAACACTGGTAACCCTACTGCCATACCCTCTAACATAGATATTGAATTAGTATCAGAGGTAGAGGCAGTAACATATATATCACAACAAGCTAGGCAAGGGGGAAGCTCTTCGTGTTTAATAGCACCAGTAAATGTTACTCGGTGAGAAATACCCAGTAGATTTGATTGCTGAACAAGATCTTCTTTAATAGGGCCATCGCCCATAATCACAAGATGAATATCCTTATTATCACTCATAGTTTCTGCCCAGTAATCTAGCAAAGTATCAACACTTTTCTCTTTACCAAGCCTACCAACAAAACAAGCTAGTGTAGCACTTGAAGGGATATTGTATTTCTGCTTAAATTCTAATTTACCAAGGGAAGTTACATCACTTCGCTTGAATTTGTCTAATTCCACTGCATTAGGGATAACATGAACATGTTTATCCAGCCCTACCTTTTTAAAATACTCATCGCATTTTTTAGATGGGCCAGTAATAGCATCTGCATGTTCTCCTAGATATTTAAAATACTGATGGGCTAGTTTCCTGCCAGCTTTAATGAATCTTTTTGGCACAACATAGTACAAATATTCATCATACATAGTATGCAAAGTGTATATTAATGGTATGTTTAAATAGTTTGCAGCTCTAATTCCTGAGATACCTATTCCAAACTCATTATGGATATGGATAATATCAGGGTTAAATTTCTTGATATATCTAATACGGGACCTGCTAATAGGAGGAGCCACACTATAACTGTAAAACCTTCGCATTCGTTTAGCTGGGCAATAAAGTATATCTCCATCCATTTTATGCTTAAAAATTCCTGAGTCGGCTGTAACAACCATCACTGTATGGCCTTGTTTCTCAAGCCCTTCCTTGAGAAGTTTAACATGAGTTACAACTCCGTTAATATGGGGCAGATATGTTTCGGTAAATAATGCTATTTTCATTATTAATACCTTTCCTTTCACTAAGATTACAAATTCTGTAGTGTTATATCTATCTTAAAATAGGGGAACTTAGATAAATCCCTGTCCGTTAGTATTAATAGCTACAAAATATGCTTTTGAAAATTTCTTTTTCAAACTTATCACACCTCTCTATATAATAAAATATTCTAAGAGATACTTATCCCAATAAATATTTTATATGCTACTTACTATTTGCCGATGTGCATAGTTTGACCTGCCAAAAACTATATATTACAACTTACAGATAGCATCGGGT
>CAYJEQ010000101.1:0-6226 GCA_964369235.1 uncultured Oscillospiraceae bacterium
TAGAAGTGAATATGCCCAGTGTTTAGGCTGGTTCGGATTAAGGTGTGGGTGGCTATAGTAATGTAAAATATTCTTAGAAAGGTGGAAACATTATGAAAAAACCCTGTAAAAGGTACAAAGGTGGTGGTTGCTTATGTTTTGCTCCTTTAGTGGTAATATGTTTTGCCAGTGGGGTTTTTCTGGCTTTTTTTTGTTCCTATGAGTTAATACTTACGCTATTTGTGCTGTGTTTAATTATTTTAGGGTTTTATTCATTAAGATAATAATAGTAGGTAGCTACTATAAGAGAAAGGGGATTATTATGAAGATAATGGTAGTGCGCAGTCCTAAGTTTCTAGGAGGATTTTTAAGAATGGTATTTGGGATAAAGTCCTAATGATCTCCCCCACCTATCCTATGGATAGATAGGTTGGGGGCATTTATTTTTTTAAAAGTGTAATAATTATTATAAATACATAATAAAATATACTAATTAGCCTATATTTTGTGTTAATTTACAAAAATAAACATTGATTTTGTATGATTATTTGATATAATAGAAATGTAATAGATAAAAAATTATCAAATGTTAATTTTATAGTGAATTATAATATAGGACTAATGAGGATCATCAAAATAAAGGGGAATGATTAGTCATGAAATTATCTAAGATAGCTTTTATATTTTTGACCACTATAGGGGTGGTTATATCGGTAATAATGGCAATAGACGCCCACAGAAATCTAATTACACAGGAGGAGATTATCCTAGATCTTTACAGCTCTAGGCTTTCCAGTGTTTTTTCATCTAGCGCTAAAACTGTTAACTCCCTAAGGGCAGTTATGGAAAATCACAATGGAGAACTGCACCATAATGAGTTTCAGCATCTTGCCGAGGCTATGTATCAGGAGGAACTGGGTAATATTATACTTATTACCAAAGGCAGTCTAATAACACAGGTTTATCCCATACAGGACAGCACCTCGGCACTGGGCATTGATGTACTAGAAAATACAGTTACAAAATCCTCAGCAGAAGCTGTAAGAGATTCGGGAAAGATGGTTGTTTTAGGGCCGGTGGAGGTACTTACTGGTAGACAGGCTTTTATTATAGCAGAGCCGGTATTATATCAAGGGGAACCCATAGGATTTTCGGTAATCAGCATGGAGCTTCAGTCTTTAATTAAATATGTGGAACTGGGAGAGCTGGAGAAACTAGGTTATAGTTATCGCTTTATAACCTATTACCAAGGCAAGGAGATAATCGCCAGTGAACAGGGGGATTATAATCATCAGAGAGGATCTTCCACTGAGTTTAGTGTAGGAGATGGAGATGACACTATAGTACTACAGGTTCAGCATAAAAACCATCAATATGTTGTAGCAGCATATGGAGTATTTTGGCTACTACTATTTTTAGCCATAGCAGTGTTAACAGCTAAAGGGGTAAATCACATGGAAGCCCATAGGGCAGAGCTTGCCACCAAACTAGAAAGCGATCCACTAACAGGTGCCTTAAACCGAATAGGCATGGAAAAATCTGTAGAGCGACAGGAGCTTTCTGATTTCTACCTATTCTTTATAGATTTGGATAAGTTTAAGCCTATTAATGATATTCACGGCCATGAAGTAGGGGACAAACTGTTAATAGCCTATGTAAAAAGATTAAAAGCAAGTCTTACCTCCGATTCCTTGGTGGTGAGATTAGGTGGGGACGAGTTTGCAGTATTAACCCCTAATATTAAGGAAAATGAGATGAAGATAATCCATGAGCGTCTAAAAAAAATCTCACAAAATCCTTTTGCTGTAGACGGATTAATCCTAGAGGTGTCAGCCAGTATAGGTTATGCCCATTCAAGGGAGAACGAAGATTTTAGCGAGCTTATGAATATTGCTGATAAAAATATGTACATAGAGAAACAAGCAGGCAAAGGCAAAGGTGAGGGAATCTGTGATGGTTTAGGTCTGTTTAGTTAGGGTTTTTACAGGATATTAGCATACATAAAGTAAAATACTTATACAATATTACAATAAGTATTTAAATAAAAGCTAAATATAGAATCATATAAAGAAATGGGGCACCAATCCAAGTGTCCCATTTTTCTTTATGGTTCTCTACTAAATGACTAGGTAAAATTATATGGGGTGCATTCCCTCGCCGTCAGCGAGGTAATGCACCCCAAGAATTGATATAGAACCTTCTTCTATATAGCAATTATTATTTTTCTACCCATTTACCAAATAGAGTTTTACGGTATCTTTTCTTTTCTTCTTGAGCTTCCTCTAGCTTAGATAAATTTAGATATGCCATAGCCTTAGGAATATCCTGCTGTAGCCCTAAACCTCTGCCGTAGATGATACCATATACAAGATTGCTTATGTCGGTAGCGCCGTTTTGTACATAGATATCCAGTAGGTATTTAGCCTTAGCTGGATCGGTATAAGGTAGACTACCATTTACAAGTAGGTGGGCATAACGAGAATAACCCCATTTAGATCCCATCTTGCTACCATACTCAAAATACTCAGCAGCTTTAACATAGTCCGGTGTTACCCCAGGGCGCTTATGATAGATAAGGGAGGCAACATTCTCTCTAGCTGCTGTACTATTAGTTGCCAGTATGGCTTTTTCGTAATATTCACAGGACTTACAATAATCCTTCTGATAATCATAGTAGTAACCCAGCTGGAAGTAAACAGTTGGCTCTCCACTAGCCTCTGCAAGCTGTAGATATTTAAAGGCTTCCTCATAGTTTCCTAAAGCCATTAGTCGCTCTGCCCACTTAGCCTGCTGTGGAGGGTATCCCATCTGGGCACCAGCTCTAAATACATCATAAGCTGCTTCTTCCCCACGAGGTTTAAAGATAGTCCCCTCACCTTTTAGATAAAGGTTAAAGAGATTGTTAGCAGCAAGGTATAAGCCGTTTTGGTAGGATTTAGTTAGCCACATATCGCAAAGCTGCATACCTTCAGCAAGAAGTTTATCAAAATCCTTGCCTACAGCATTATTACGGCTCATTTTTAGATAATCCCCATAGAAATAAGTATTACCTAAAGCATATTGGCAGAAAGGCTCACCAGCTTCTGCAGCTTCGTTAAGTAGTTTAAAAGCAGTGTATAGATCGTCTTGCATAACACTGCTGTTTTTAAGACTACCTGTTCTCATGCCACAAACTACCCCTACAGGACTGCGTCTGTCCAGAGATATAGCAATATATTTATCGTATAAATCATCGTCCTCAGGAAAACCAAATCCTGCCCAAATAAAGGATCCACCACCATAGCAACGAGCTAGGAAGTAGGCAGCATCGCCATCACCTTCTAGGGTGGCTTCTTCTAATAATTGCAAGCCTTTTTTACCATCAGGGGTGCCACCTTTTAAACAGTAGTATAGATAGTCTAGTGCCTGTGTAACTTTTTTTGAAAACTGATATGCCATAACAAACCTCCTATGTAATAATATTCCCTATAAAGAAATATCTATGGTAAATTAAATAGTAAAATTATATTGTAGTGTAATAGATTAGTGTTAGGAAAAACGCAAATAGGGGCTAATAATATCCACTAGAAGCACCCAGCTAAAAGCGAATGTAAAACCAACACACATTATAAGAAATGATATGCGATGAGCTCTGTCCTTCATTTTAAAGGCAGTTAGAGAGAAAAGCACCACTGCAATAATAGCAGCAAGTATATCAAGAAATGCCCAAGTTAACACTGGGGATATGGATAGTAGATCTCCAATATAAAGCCCTAAACCCTCTCCGACTATATGGATAATAGGCACAAAAGCCAAGGGGGTAATAGCTACTGCAAAGCTCTGCTTACCAGTGCGTAGGTAGCAGTAGGACATAACAAATATAAGTAGTGCAACGGTTCCACATTCTACTATCATAAACTACTCATTCCTTTCTCGGTGTTTTGTGTGTTTAGGGTGTTGTAATGACCGAAAAGCACAAAGTCCATGTTTGAAACTTTGTTTCAAACTATTCATTCCTTTGGAAGTTTTGGATAGGATTTATAGGTAGATAAATAACCATCTACAAAACCAAATTAGAAAACTTATGGCAATATTAAAATGCATCATCAAATGCCTTAGCAGCTGGGCTTGTGTCCTCTGCGATTACTAGGACAACATAATTGCCTTCCACTGCAATATAAGGGCTTTCAAGTTTTGTTATCTCATTGGGGTTATAATCTCTAAATGTATTTAGCTGATCAGCTACCCTAGTTTCCACCATGGACTTTACAGTTTGGGCACTGTCATTATCTACTGCTTTAAATATTGCAATCTCCTCGGCTGTACTGCCGGAGGCGTTGGCATATACTACATACTCAGACACTGCTTCTCCGTCGTAAGCTGTATATAGTAGCTCCTCAACATTACTGCCAGTCATAGGGATAAGCTCTGCTGTAAGGCTGGTAGCATCTACCATTGCCTCTACTGTTGCAGTTACATCTATTTCTGTAGTTGTAGCACTGTTGCCACATCCCACTAAAGCTAGGGACATAGCTATTATAGTTAAAATTTTCTTCATGGATAGGTTTCTGCCTTTCTAATTTGTGTATGTTATTTTATTGTACTGGAGAGGGTTCTGGCGATGGGGTAGGATTTAGTTCTGTTGTGGTTTGGGTAGTTTCGTCAACTTCTTCAGTTGGGTTAGTACCTATTGTACCTACACTAGTAGGTGTATCTACAGGGATGGTATGCTCTTTAAGATAATCCATCCACTGGATATAACCACTGCTGCGTAGATGTAGGCCATCGTCGGTTTGGTCAGCTGGCAAAGCTCCAGTTTCATCTTTAAACTTACTTGCTACATCTAGGTAAACTGCGCCTTTTTCCTTAGCCATTTCCTCTAGAAGGACATTTAGCTGGTCAATCATCTCGTTGGTGGTAGGCTTATTGTAGATTGCTGCAAATTTTTCCTCATTAATAGGCATGGTAGACTGTATATAGATTATAGCCTCAGGCTTAAGTGCCTTAACACTGTCTACAAGGCCACTGTATAGCTTAGCAGTTTCCTCTGCACCTAGTGAGTCCAGCCCATTAGCACCCATCATTATATAAATCTTATTGTGGTCACTTTGGGATAGAGCTGTAGAAAGGGTTATATTGCCAGCATCTGAGGGGATAAATTCCTTAGTGTGCACCGAATAAAGGTTAATACCCTTATCAGCATAAACATCTGCCTCAGGTAGTACATTATATAGAAGGATACCCTGTGTTAGGGAATCACCAATAAACACTGCATCGGTAAAATACTCACTGGTTACCCTATCAGCCCACAGTGGTGGTGTAGGTGTAGGCTCTGGAGTAGCTGTGGGTGTAGGGGTTGGGGTTGATTCTTGGCTAGGGGTAGGTGCTGGTGTTTGGGAAGCAGTTTCTCTTGCTTCTGAGGGTGAGTAGGGTTCTATATTATCTGTAGTAGTGCTGTTTTGCCATAATACAGCAAGGCCGGTGGCTAGAACAACACAGCCTATAATAGCACCTATAACAATTGATAGATTGGGATCTCTGCCATAGGGTGATTTTCGTGATTTAAACTTTGCCATTATATCTCCTAAGTGTACATTATTAGTTAGATTACTGTAAATATTTTACATTTACAAAAACATTTTGACAGTTACCTTAATTATACTCTCAAAAACAAAAAAAATCAAATAAATATTTGTTAACAGTAAAATAGGGAAAAAATTTGTCGTAAAAACTTTTTTTGTATTATTAACAGTAGAAAAAAGCTGTAAAAGTCCTAATAATGGGGCTTTATCTGGCATATTACAGATAGTTATAAACATTATTAACAGACTTATCCACATAAAAAATATGAAAAAATGCTATTTTTAAGGAGTTTTCCCCAGTTCCCACAGAGTTTTCCACAGCTTATCCCATTGACAAATCTAAATTCATATGGTAGAACACCGAGAAAAACCTATGTTTTTACATATTATTAATATAAATATTACATATTGTCATATATTTAAATTGAGAAATCATGGATTTTTTATTTTGAATATGGGTGTATGGATTTCTATGACTAAAAACACAACATTATTATAGTGGGGTGACTACTGTTATATATTTACTCAGCCTAACCCACAGCACCTCAGCAAGGAGCGTTGCCCCATAGCAGTATTATTGTAATCTACTTATAAACCTAATACCCCAGTACCTTTTATCGTGACATAAAAGTGTACCCACTGTTTGAATAAATTCAAACAGTCTAGGAAGATGTGAATTATAGAGT
>CAYJEQ010000102.1:0-1176 GCA_964369235.1 uncultured Oscillospiraceae bacterium
TATGAAAATAGTATTAGCAAGTGCTTGTAGAACAGCACTAGGAGGATTTGGTGGAGCACTAAGCACAGTGCCAGCAGCAGAACTAGGGGCAGTAGTAATTAAAGAAGCAATCAAAAGAGCAAATGTAAAGCCAGAAATGGTAGATCAAGTATACATGGGTTGTGTACTACAGGCTGGTATTGGTCAGAATGTAGCAAGACAGTCCTCTATTAAAGCAGGCCTACCTATTACAACACCAGCAATGACACTAAATGTAGTGTGTGGATCCGGTCTAGAAGCAGTAAACATGGCTGCAAGACTAATTAAATCCGGTGATGCTGAAATCGTAGTAGCAGGTGGTACAGAGAATATGTCTCTATCTCCATATGTACTAGATAAGGCTAGATTTGGATATAGAATGGGTAATGGCTCCATTGTTGATACAATGGTAAATGACGCCCTAACCGATGCATTTGAAGGCTACCACATGGGTATTACAGCAGAAAATATTGCAGAGCAGTGGAATATCTCCAGAGAAGATATGGACGCATTTGCAGCAGCAAGCCAGCAGAAGGCAGCAGCAGCACAAGCAGCAGGTAGATTTGATGCTGAAATCGTAGATGTAGAAGTTAAAACAAGAAAAGAAACAATCATCGTAAATAAAGATGAAGGTATCAGAGCTAACACAACAGCAGAAAGCCTAGGTAAGCTCCGTCCAGCATTTAAGAAAGACGGAACAGTAACAGCTGGTAACGCTTCTACAATTAACGACGGTGCAGCAGCAATCGTAGTAATGACAGAAGAAAAAGCTAAAGAGCTAGGTGTTACACCACTTGCTACTTGGGTAGCTGGTGACCTAGGTGGTGTTGAGCCATCTGTAATGGGTATTGGCCCAGTAGCTTCCACAAATAAGCTACTAGCTAAAACAGGCCTAACAATGGCTGATTTTGACCTAATCGAAGCTAACGAAGCATTTGCAGCTCAGGCAATGGCAGTAGGTAAAGACCTTGGCATTGATGGGGAAAAGCTAAATGTTAACGGTGGTGCTATCTCTCTAGGACATCCAGTAGGTGCATCTGGTTGTAGAATATTAGTAACTCTACTACATGAGATGGTTAAGAGAGATGCTAAGAAAGGCCTTGCTACACTGTGTATCGGTGGTGGTATGGGTTGTTCTCTAGCTGTAGAGCGTGACTA
>CAYJEQ010000102.1:1276-6131 GCA_964369235.1 uncultured Oscillospiraceae bacterium
CTACACTGTGTATCGGTGGTGGTATGGGTTGTTCTCTAGCTGTAGAGCGTGACTAATATTAAGGAGAATATAGCTTTATGGAATTTATTAATTATGATGTTCAGGATAATATAGCAGTTATTACCATCAATAGACCTAAGGCACTAAATGCCCTAAACACACAGGTACTTGAGGAACTAAACACAACACTGGATAATGTGGACATTAATACTATCCGTTGTCTAATAGTAACAGGAGCAGGGGAAAAAAGCTTTGTGGCTGGAGCTGACATTGGTGAAATGAAGGATCTAGATAGCACAGCTGGGGAAATATTCGGGAAAAAAGGCAATGATGTTTTTAGAAAACTAGAGATGTTTCCTATTCCAACAATAGCAGCAGTAAATGGTTTTGCCCTAGGTGGTGGCTGTGAACTGGCTATGAGCTGTGACTTTAGAATTGCAAGTGATAGTGCCCTATTTGGACAGCCAGAAGTGGGGCTGGGGATTACACCAGGTTTTGGTGGAACTCAGCGACTAGCAAGACTAGTTGGTGCAGGTATGGCAAAACAGCTTATCTACACAGGAAGAAACATCAAAGCAGAGGAAGCTCTGAGAATAGGTCTTGTAAATAGTATACATACAGTAGAGGAGCTAATGGAAACAGCAAAAAAACTGGCGAAATCCATTGCAAACAATGCTCCTATTGCAGTAAGAGCTAGTAAAGAGGCTATTAATAAGGGGCTGGACATGGATATGGACAGCGCTATTGGGCTAGAAGCTAAGATTTTTGGTAGTTGTTTTGACAGTGCTGACCAAAAAGAAGGCATGACAGCATTTATGGAAAAGAGAAAAGAAAAAAACTTTATTAATAAGTAATATAGATAGGCAGTAAGATTTGCCCTACAAGAAAGGTATGGTTATAGATATGAAAATTGCAGTAATTGGCGCAGGAACAATGGGATCAGGTATTGCACAGGCTTTTGCACAGGTAGAAGGTTATCAGGTAATGCTTTGTGATATTAATGAAGAATACGCAGCTAATGGTAAGAATAAGATTGCCAAAGGCTTTGAAAAAAGAATTGCCCGTGGCAAGATGGAACAGGCAGAAGCAGATGTGATACTAGGAAGAATTACCACAGGTATTAAGGAAAACCTATGTGGAGATTGTGATCTTGTAGTAGAAGCAGCTCTTGAAGTAATGGAAGTTAAGAAAGCTACCTTTAAAGAGCTAGATGCTATCTGTAAAGAGGATTGTATCTTTGCTACAAATACTTCCTCACTATCTATTACAGAGGTTGCAAAGGGAATTAATCACCCAGTAGTTGGTATGCATTTCTTTAATCCAGCACCTGTAATGAAATTAGTAGAGGTAATCGCTGGACTAAATACACCTACAGAGATTGTAGAAAAAATCATTGCTATCTGTAATGAAATTGGTAAAACACCAGTACAGGTAAATGAAGCAGCTGGTTTTGTGGTAAATAGAATACTAATCCCAATGATAAATGAAGCAGTAGGCATCTATGCCGAGGGTGTTGCAACAGTAGAAGATATTGACACAGCGATGAAACTAGGTGCTAACCACCCAATGGGACCACTGGCACTAGGGGATTTAGTAGGACTTGATATTGTTCTTGCAATTATGGAAGTGCTACAAAGCGAAACAGGGGATAGCAAATACCGTCCACATCCACTGCTTAAAAAGATGGTTCGTGGTGGTTTACTAGGACAGAAAACAGGCAAAGGCTTCTATGACTATAGCAGATAGTAGCTATCAGTTATTAAGATATTATTTCAGTAGAAAGCGAGAAGGTAGATATGAATTTTACACTTAGTAAAGAGCAGGAAATGGCAAGAAAACTATTTAGAGAATTTACCGAAAAAGAGGTTAAACCTCTTGCAGCTAAGGTAGATGAAGAGGAAATAGTTCCTTTTGAAACAGTAAAGAAAATGGGAGAAATAGGACTACTTGGTATTCCAATCCCTAAGCAGTACGGTGGTCAAGGTGGGGATATTCTTACCTATGCAATATGTGTAGAAGAGCTAAGCAAAGCTTGTGCTACCACAGGGGTAATTGTATCTGCCCACACATCACTGTGTATGGATCCAATCCTTTCCTACGGTACAGAAGAACAGAAGATGAAGTATCTTCCAGACCTAGCTTCTGGTAAAAAAATCGGTGCATTTGGTCTAACAGAGCCAGGTGCTGGTACCGATGCACAGGGACAGCAAACTACAGCAGTTTTAGATGGTGATAACTGGATACTTAACGGTAATAAAATATTTATAACCAATGCTTGTTTTGCTGATGTATATATTGTTATAGCAATCACAGGGGTAGTAACAGATAAAAGAGGTAGAAAAACAAAAGAAATTAGTGCATTCATCGTTGATAGAGATGCACCTGGTTTCTCCGTTGGTGCTCATGAGAAAAAGATGGGTATTAAAGGATCTTCTACCTGTGAGCTAATATTTGAAGACTGTATTGTGCCTAAGGAAAACCTACTAGGCAAGATTGGTAAAGGCTTCCAGGTAGCTATGGGAACACTGGACGGTGGTAGAATTGGTATCGCTGCTCAGGCACTAGGTATTGCAGAAGGTGCTATTGAGGAAACAATTAAATATACATCAGAGAGAGTTCAGTTTGGAAAGAGAATTTCTCAGTTCCAGAATACTCAGTTCCAGTTAGCAGATATGGCAGCTAAGGCACAGGCAGCACAGTACCTAGTTTACGCAGCTGCTTGCAAAAAAGACGCTTACATGGCTGGAGCTAAGGAGAAATATTCTCTTGATTCAGCTATGGCAAAATTATTTGCTTCAGAAGCTGCAACAGATATAACAAATCGTTGTCTACAGTTATTCGGTGGTTATGGTTACACAAGAGATTACCCACTGGAAAGAATGATGAGAGATGCTAAGATTACTGAAATATATGAAGGTACCAGCGAAGTGCAGAGAATGGTAATTGCTGCAAATATTGGTGTTAAATAGTAAAGGGGATAGTACAATGAAAGCAATAGTTTGTGTAAAACAGGTTCCTGATACATCAGGTAAGGTTTCTGTTAATGAGAATGGTATTTTAGATAGAGCTTCTATGGCAACCATAACAAATCCTGATGACCTAAATGCAGTAGAAGCAGCCCTAGCCCTTAAAGATCAGTACGGTTGTGAAGTAGTGGTAGTAACAATGGGACCACCACCAGCAGAAAGCATGCTAAGAGAGCTACTAGCTCGTGGGGCTGATAGAGCAGTATTAGTATCTTCCAGAGAATTTGGTGGATCTGATACATATGCAACCAGCCAGATTCTAGCTGCTGCTATTAACAAAATCGGATTTGATAAAGAAGATATTATCTTCTGTGGCAGACAGGCAATTGATGGGGATACAGCACAGGTAGGCCCTCAGATTGCAGAAAAACTAAATCTTCCACAGGTAACCTATGTTACAGATATTAAGAAAGATGGCAACAAATTAACTGTAGATCGTATGCTAGAAGATGGCACAATGAAAATCTCAGTGGAAACTCCTTGTGTATTAACCTGTATCGGAGAGTTAAATACACCTAGATATATGAATGTAGCAGGGATATTTGAGTGTATGAGCAAGCCTTGTGAGGTATATAATTTTGAAACATTAAAAGATGATCCTCTAATTGCCCTAGATACAATAGGACTAAAGGGTTCTCCTACAAATGTATTTAGATCTTTTACACCACCACAAAAAGGTGCAGGAACCATGTTAGATGAAGCTAATTATGCTACAGAGCTTGTAGAAATATTAGTTAAAGATCATCTGATATAATTTAGGAGGAAGAAGATATGTCTAGTTTTGATTGCAGAGATATTAACGCATTTAAGGGCGTTTTGGTATTTTGTGAACAGCGTCAGGGTACACTGATGACAACCAATTTTGAGCTACTAAGTGAAGGTAGAAAATTAGCTGACGAGCTTGGCTGTGAATTATATGGTATATTATTAGGAGATAAGGTAGAACACCTAGCTAAAGAACTTGGTGGTTACGGTGCTGATGCTATCCTAGTATGCGAAGATCCACTGCTAAAAGATTACACAACAGATGCTTACACAAAAGTAATCACTGATGTGGTAAAGGAACATAAGCCAGAGGTATTCCTAATTGGTGCAACTACAATAGGTAGAGATTTAGGCCCTAGAGTGGCAGCTAGACTGGACACAGGACTTACTGCAGATGCTACTAACCTAGTTGTTGATACAGGTAAATACATGGAGTTTTTAAGAAATTCCTCTAACATTGATGTAGATAATCAGAAGTTTGATATGGAAGATCGCAACCTAAAGATGACAAGACCTGCTTTTGGTGGACATCTAATGGCGACAATTATCTGCCCAAGATTCCGTCCACAGATGTCTACAGTTAGACCAGGTGTAATGAAGAAAAGCGAATTTGATAGTGCAAAAGCAGAAAGCTGTAAAATTATTAAGCCAGCATTTACACTATCACAGTCCGACTGTAAAACACAGGTAATTGCAATAGAGAAAACAGCAAAGAAACTAGTAGATTTAACTGGTGCTGAAGTTGTTGTTGCTGTTGGTCGTGGTATTGGTAAGGATGTTGAGCGCGGTATTAAACTAGCTGAAGAACTTGCTGAAGCTTTAGGTGGTGGTGTTGTAGGTGCTTCCCGTGCTGTAATAGATGCAAACTGGATGTCCCACGATCATCAGGTTGGACAGACTGGTAAAACAGTTCACTCTAAGATTTATGTAGCACTAGGTATCTCCGGTGCTATCCAGCATGTAGCTGGTATGGAAGAAAGCCAGTGCATTATTGCTGTTAATAAGAATGGAGATGCACCTATCTTCTCAGCAGCTCACTACGGTATTCAGGGTGACCTATTTAA
>CAYJEQ010000103.1:0-5863 GCA_964369235.1 uncultured Oscillospiraceae bacterium
GGATGTATTCACTTTTCACTCTTAACTATTCACTTATAAATAATCGGAACATTGTGGAGATTATTTATATTATATTTAGAATAAATATAATATAAATTTGCCATTTCTGCGGTTATTGCCAAAGGCAATGAGCAGAAGGCGTTTAAAATCGCCCCGCGAGGATAAATAATCTGGTACAGATTATTTATATTTCACCCCCTGCCACCACTCCACCACTGCAAAGGAAGGCTTAAATACCACATCTTGGTTAATGTCCTCAATCTGCTCACTGGTGGGGTTATCTTCCTCTGGTTGGGCTGAGGGTAGGCAGATAGGTGGATAGAGAACACACCACCAGTTTTCCCCCTGTCCACTGCCTATATTAATTCTTAGAGCAGTGTATCTACCTGCTGGCATGGCGATGCCCTCATAATATCTAGTGGTAAAGTACATATCCTCCACTATCTCCGCTGTGGCTGTGTAAGGGTAGTTATGGGATTTTAGGGTGGTGTTTGCAATGGCTACTGCCTTAGTGATAATCTCCTGAGAGTCGTCCTTTAGCTGATTATAGGAGTTAAAGTTAAAAAGCTCCCCACTATTTGCCAAAATACTATCTCGCACCATTAGTTTAATATCTTGGTCTATATCCTCATTGGAATGTGCCATAATATGTAATCGCAGTGTGTTATCCCTGATTAAGTCACAATCCTCTGCAAAGGCTGTAGTTTGGCTAAATAGTATGGTTATTATAAGGCCTATAAGTAGTGCTAGTTCTTTGGTGTTAATCATAAGTATCTCCCTTTTTCTTATATATGTTATGTGGATAATTTTTACAATTATATTGTGGACAGGAGATTGCAGGTTTATTCATAGACAGGATAACCAATAAAAATTGGTTATTTATTAAATGCCTAGGTAAAATTATATGGGGTGGCTTCCCTCGCTGTCGTTGAGGGAAGCCACCAACAATTGATATAGAACCTAAAAATTCACCTAAGATGTGGTGGATAAGTATTTGCCAAAAAACAAAAAACTACCGAAATCCTCATAATAGATTTCGGTAGTTTTAATTTTTAGTTATTTATCAAATACCTAGGTAAAATTATATGATGTTTATACAGGGGATTATAGCTCTATTCCAGCTCTTTTTATAGCTGCCTCTGCCAGACCTAAAAACATTGGGTGAGGCTTATTAGGACGGCTTTTAAACTCTGGGTGATACTGTGCAGCCACAAAATAAGGATGGGAAGGTATCTCCACTGCCTCTACTAGCATTTGATCAGGGGAGGTACCACAGATAACCATGCCCTTTTCGCTGATAATATCTCTGTACTTATTATTAAACTCATAGCGATGACGGTGGCGCTCACTAATGAAATCACTGGCATATAGCTTGTTCATTAAGGTGTTTTCCTTAAGATTACAAGGATATGCACCTAGACGCATAGTGCCACCTTTGTCTACAATGTTTTTCTGATCGTTCATTATGTGGATAACAGGAGCAGAGGTAGTTGGGTTAAACTCGGTGGAATTAGCATCTTCTAAACCACATACATGACGAGCAAACTCCATAACGGCAATCTGCATACCAAGGCAAATTCCAAGGAAAGGTATATTATTTTCTCGGGCGAACTTACAAGCAGTTATCTTGCCTTCTACACCTCTGGTACCAAAGCCACCAGGGATAATAATTCCGTCCATATTAGATAGTAAATTACCTACACTGTCACCAGTTACAGTTTCGCTGTCTATCCAAGAAAGATTAACCTTAACACCATGAGTAAAACCACCGTGATAGATGGATTCCATTACCGATAGATAGGCGTCGTGTAGCTGTACATATTTTCCCACTATGGCAATGGTAATCTCTCCAACAGGGTTTTTAATATTATTTACCATTGCTGCCCAACCACTCATGTCTGCATCTTTACAGTTAAGCTGTAGTTTTCTGCAAACTACTCTGTCTAAACCATTATCCTGTAGCATAAGAGGGGCTTCATATAGGGTTGGTAGGGTAAGGTTTTCTATAACACAGTCCTTCTCTACATTACAAAATAGCGAAATCTTATCCTTAATATGCTGTCCAATAGGCTCATCGGCTCTAGCTATAATTACATCAGGGGCAATACCCATAGAGCGTAGCTCCTTAACAGAATGCTGAGTAGGTTTACTTTTATGCTCGTTACTGCCCTTAAGATATGGAACTAAAGTCACATGGATAAACAGGCAGTTTTCCTTGCCTACCTCTAGGGAAACTTGACGAATTGCCTCTAAAAAAGGCTGGCTCTCAATATCCCCTGTGGTACCACCGATTTCGGTGATTAACACATCTGCCTTAGAGGCAGTGGCGCCACTGTAGATAAATTCTTTAATTTCGTTGGTAATATGGGGAATAACCTGTACGGTTTCTCCTAAATATCCACCTGTACGCTCTCGCTGTAGCACATTATAATAGGCCCTACCAGAGGTAATATTAGCGAATTTCGTAAGATTTTCGTCAATAAACCTTTCGTAATGACCTAGGTCTAAATCTGTTTCAGCTCCATCATCGGTAACAAATACCTCCCCATGCTGATATGGGCTCATTGTGCCAGGGTCTACATTCATGTAGGGATCTAATTTTTGTGCGGCTACCTTTAGCCCGCGCTGTTTTAGTAGCCTCCCCAAACTTGCGGCAGTGATGCCCTTGCCAAGTCCCGATACTACGCCACCAGTTACAAAAATATACTTACACATAACCATTACTTCCTTTCAAGCTGTTTCTATAAATAATTTCCACTGTATAGTCGGGACATCGAGGACGCCGTCCCCATACAGTTTCTATAAATACAATTAAAAATCATAGGTTTGGATAATTTTCTGTGCTACCATTCTTTTATTTATACGCTTATCCATTGCGTGTTTTTCGATGTATTTATGAGCTTCCTGCTCACTCATGCCAAAATTGGATATAAGTATGTATTTAGCCTTATCTATTAGCTTAATATCCTGAATTTTTTGCTCTAATTTTGTGGTTTGGGGTTGCAGTAGATTTATCTTATGAAAATTAGCCTTGGCAAAGTGTATAGCTGTTGTTACCATAGCACTACTGAGAGGCTTTGCCAGTAGTAATACTCCCGCCTGCTCCATAGTGGATAAAATAGAAGGATATACGCTCTTTTGACATAGAAGTATAACCTGTGTGCTTTTTTCACTGGAGAGCTTCTTTGCCAATGAGCTACCATCATCACCTTGTAAGGGGCTGTTAATAATAACTATGTCGTAGTGGGTATTTTTCAATAACTCCTCCCCACTGCACAAATTATTACAGCTATCTATCTGGGACAAACCTTGCTTCTCTATTAAATCCCTTAGGGTGTTTATAAAATTTTCATTTTCTGAAATAATAAGTGCTGCGGTCACAAAATCACCTCTTTGTTAAAATTTTACCACATATAATCTCTGACCACAATAGCAAGTAGCATAGAAAGATGAAAGATAAATACTCACATCTAAGATTTTATCCTCCATCTTCTGTTAAAAGAATATTAGTTAGCGGTGTATAGCTGTTTATATGAGCTGTTTGCATTAGGGCTTAATTTGTAGAACACACCCTGTGTAAGCTCATTATAATCAAATCCAAAGGTGTTAGCATACTCTTTTATCTCACCTGAGATGGACTGCATATCCTCTGGGGTAGCAATGGTGCAGATAACCTGTGGTGGTAGCCCTACTACAGGTCGAGGACTGCGTATAAATACTGCACCCCCATGCATACCAGCCCCTGTAAAGTAGTTTACTGGAACTCCCTCATGTCCCATTCCAAATACGACAATAAGTCCACCGGACATATACTCCCCTAAAAAGCTCCCTACTCTGCCCCCTACCATAATTACAGGGCACTTCTCACCATACTGCTTCATATGGATACCTGTACGGTACCCACTGTCCCCTTGTATGTAGATTTTGCCACCACGCATGGAGTAGCCTAAAGCATCTCCTGCACTGCCATATACAGTGATTTTACC
This sequence comes from uncultured Oscillospiraceae bacterium, assembly GCA_964369235.1. Taxonomy (GTDB): domain Bacteria; phylum Bacillota; class Clostridia; order Oscillospirales; family Ruminococcaceae; genus CAYJEQ01. The sequence goes on from CAYJEQ010000103.1 coordinate 3,987, forward strand.
ATCGTTCATAGTATCACCCACAGCGTCCTGTACATTGCCATTTACCACTATACTTGCTCCTTCTAAATAGGAACCTAGTGCGTTACCTGGAACGCCATTTATTGTAATTGTACGGTCGGTAGCTCCACAACCGATAAAACGCTCTCCGTAACAGTTATCTATCTCCACATCCCCTACAGTATCTCTTATCTCTTGATTAAGTTTTAAAAAACCCATCTGTCCTGCGTTAAGGTTCATATAAATATTCCATCCTTTCATCTATAATTTATAAGTGAATATCCTAATGATATTGTCTTGGTAATAGTGAATAGTTATGAAGTGGATTTGCCACACTTATTAACTATTACCTCTTACTTATTACTATTCCCCTGCGTGGCTTATGCCCAGTATCTCCAGTTCCTTTTCGTTAAGGCCGATACCTCTTAGCATTAGACGGTTGCCCTTTAGGGTTTCGATGGAGTTAATACCCATACCACCAATCATCTCTTTGATTTCGTGGTTCCAACCATGCATTAGATTAACTATGCGCTCATAGGCTTCATCTGGGTTAAGGCGTTTTGCTAGCTCGGGATTTTGGGTGGCAATACCCCAGTTACACTTACTGGAGGTACAACTGCCACATAGATGACATCCCATAGCCATAAGTGCTGCTGTACCAATGTAAACACTGTCTGCACCTAGGGCAATAGCCTTAATTACATCGGCGCTACTACGGATACTACCACCAGCAATAATGGAAATTCTATCTCGGATACCCTCATCACGAAGTCTTTTATCCACACTAGCTAAGGCAAGCTCCATTGGTATACCTACATGGTCACGAATTCTAGTAGGTGCTGCACCTGTACCACCTCTAAATCCATCAATAGCAATAATATCAGCGCCACTTCGTGCGATACCACTGGCAATAGCAGAGATATTATGTACTGCTGCTACCTTAACTATAACTGGTTTCTGATAGTTAGTAGCTTCTTTAATAGAGGATACTAGCTGTCTTAAATCCTCAATAGAATATATATCATGATGAGGTGCTGGAGAGATGGCGTCACTGCCCTCTGGTATCATTCTCGTTCTAGCTACATCACCGATACTCTTAGAGCCAGGTAGATGTCCACCAATACCAGGTTTTGCTCCCTGTCCCATCTTTATCTCAATAGCTGCACCACTATTTAGGTATTCTTTATGTACACCAAATCGCCCAGAAGCAACCTGTACCACAGTGTTTTCCCCATACTGATATAGGTCACGATGTAGACCACCTTCACCAGTGTTATAGTAAATACCTAGGTTTTCTGCTGCTCTAGCTAGAGCATTATGGGCGTTGTAGCTAATAGAACCATAGCTCATTGCTGCAAACATAACAGGCATATTTAGCTTTAGGTGGGGCTGTAGTGTGGTGATTAGTTTACCCTGTTCATCACGCTTAATCTCAGGATCCTTACCACCTAGGAAGGTGATGGTTTCCATTGGCTCACGAAGTGGATCAATAGGTGGGTTAGTTACCTGTGAGGCGTTAATTACAATCTTATCAAAATACACAGGATAATCCTTAGGGTTACCCATTCCCGATAGAAGGATACCACCAGAATTAGCCTGACGATAGATTTCGTCAATGGTTTTCTGATCCCAGTTGGAGTTTGCCTTAAAGACATTGTCAGTTTTTACTACCTTTAAAGCTCTTGTAGGACAGATAGCCACACAGCGCTGACAGTTAACACATTTGCTTTCGTCCACTGTCCAGCGACCTGTTTCCTTGTTAAAGGTATGTACAAGGTTGGCACAGTCCTTCTGACATAGCATACAGTTAACACAGCGATCCATCTTGCGCACTACCTCAAAATCAGGGTATATATAGTTAATTTTCATTATATATCATT
>CAYJEQ010000104.1:0-5608 GCA_964369235.1 uncultured Oscillospiraceae bacterium
AAAACATATTAAATAAACCTATAAGTATGTTTTTAGGTTGTTCAGCAGGCTTTAAATAAAGCTGTAGGTGCACCCCTTAGATAAGGAGCACACCACAGTTTTTGCTATAAAACAGAGAATATAAACTTAAGGGAAATTATTCTACTGTAAAAAATTCTACAAATTCAAAATCAATATTACCAGAGGAAACATCGGCACCTACTACCTTAATACGGATACCATCGCCAATGGAGATAGTTCTATCAGAGCGAGTATCCTTATACTGCATATTATCATTGTAGATAAAATCATACTCTGTTATTAAATCAGCCTTAAACATACCCTCAACAGTGTTAGCAAGCTCTACATAAACCCCATGGGAAGCCACACCAGAAACAAAGCCCTCAAACTCCTCGCCAATGTGATTTTTAATATATTCAGCCTTGTAACAGTCCTCGCACATTCTCTCTACCTGCATGGCGTTTACCTCGGTATTACTGGACTGTAGTGAACCTTCAGTAGCAAAATCACGATATCTTTTCTCGATATTTTCTTTTTTCATATTAAGAAGTTTACCAGACATAAATCGATGTATCATTAGGTCAGGATATCTTCTAATAGGAGAGGTAAAGTGGGAGTAATTCTCTAGCACCAACCCAAAGTGCCCTATATTATCAGAGCTGTATTTAGCCTTGGACATAGAGCGTAGAATAGCTGTGTTTATCATCTTGTGATACTTAGTGCCTTCTACAGATTTTAGCACTGCTGCCAAAGAATATGAGCTAATCTCACCAGCTAAATCCTTAGTATCAATACCTAGATTAAGAAGCATAGTTCTTAGATTTGATATTCTATCAGGATCAGGATCTTCATGTACTCTAAATACAAAAGGTAGTTGATACTTCTGTCCAAATAAAGCAGCTGCTTCATTAGCCTTAAGCATAAATTCCTCAATAATGCATTCGCTGATACCTCTTTCTCGAGGCTTAATATCTACAGCTATGCCCTGTTCATTTAGGATAATCTTAGATTCAGTGGAATCAAGGTTTATTCCACCTCTAGCCATACGCTTTTTATTTAGTATAGCAGATAGCTTGTACATTAAGGCAATTTCTGACAGTTGGTATTTGTATTTTTCTGCTACCTCAGCCCCAGCCTGTCCAGCGATAATTTCATTTACCTCACTATATACACCCTTAACCTTAGAACGGATAATGGTTTTAACAAAATCATAGCTAATAAAATCCCCATTTTCATCTAGCTCCATTAATGCAGAGAAGGTTAGGCGATCTTCGTTGGGATTAAGGGAGCAGATACCGTTAGACAGCTCCTTAGGTAGCATAGGCACTACAGAATTTGCAAAGTAAACAGAAGTACCTCTGGTAAATGCCTCTTTATCCAGTGGGCTATTATGAGGTACATAGTAGCTAACATCGGCAATATGCACCCCTAAATGCCAACCAGTATCTGTTTTCTTTATAGAGATAGCGTCATCAAGGTCTTTACTATCAGCACCATCAATGGTAAAGATATTCTCAGCCCTTAAATCAGTTCTTACTAAAACTTCCTTAGGGTGGATGCCTTTTTCGGAGATTTCCTCAGCTTGGATTAGTACCTCTCCAGGGAAATCCCTATATATATTGTGGGAGTCCAGTATTGCCTCACAACAGGCAGCTGCAGATTGGGAAGAGCCAAAAACATTGTTAATTGTAGCTATATGGTCAAAATGTCGCTGACCATATTTATAAATAGAGGCAGTAACCTTATCACCGTCCTTAACAAAGGAGTGATCCCCACGACGGACAGGTATCTCAATCATAAAGTCCTTATCGGGTTTTACTAGACATGCTCTGCTATTTTTGATTACTCTGCCAGAGAAGGTATAGTCACTGCGCTGTAGTACCTCCATAACCTCTCCATCAGGAAGGCCTCTATCATGACCAACTATTCTAACTCGTACTCTATCGCCAGGCATTGCACCTAGGGTGTATCTGCCAGGGATGAACACATCACTGTCTGCTCCATCAGGACGAGCAAAGGCAAATTTCTCGTGGACACGAACAATAACAGCCTCCACACCTGGTTTTTTCTTAGGAATAGCAAAACCCTTAGGAGTTTTTACCACTTCACCTGATTTTATAAGGCTATCTAGATCTTTATTAAAGAAATATTCTTCACGCTTTTTTACATGTATGGCGCCTATTAGCTGTTTTGCTATGGCTGGCTTTGGGGCATGTTTTCTTAGTTCTGACATAATCAGTGGTGCAAAATTACGCATAATATTTAGTCCTTTCTTTTATATATGTGTATAGTATAGGTAAACTTATTATCTTAGTCTTTCATCTTTTCTCCTAGGTATAGTTTACCTTTATCTCTGTTAATATAGTTATCAAATGGCATATTTGGGGTATTTTGTTATGATTTAAGATAAAAAAAAGCCGCAGTTAACTGCGACTTAAAGTTTTACTATTTAGAGATTAGTAGCACGATAAGTGTTACTACGAATAGTGCGATACCTGCAAATTTTGTTATTGCTGATAGGGCTGCTTCGTTAGTGCGACCTCTAGTTTTATCTAATTGAGATTCATTAGCACCACCTAAAGCGCCTAAACCGCCTTTAGACTCCTGTAAAACCACAGTTCCTATTACTAAAACGCTTGCAATAATAAGTGCAATAGCGCCGATTATCTGTATAGTAGTCATATTCTTAAACCTCCTAACTGAATATTTATATCCATTATTAACTCACAATAGCATAACATAATTATAAAGTAATTGCAAGGGTTTTATTGTAAAACATTCTGTTAATTAAGGGTTTTTCTTTAAAAATGGTATAAGTTTTCATTTTTTACTTTTCACTCTATTATTATTACCCATAATAAACTAAAAAAACTAAGCTGTCACAGATGATTTTACCCTTTGTGACAGCCTTATTATTAAAAATGCTATTAATATTAGTTTTTCAGGCTCTGTAGTGGCGCAGGAATCTGTCCACCACGATTAATAAACTTAGCTGGAGAGTTTGTGTGTAGCTTCATTATTGGGCCTGTGCCAAATAATCCACCAAATTCTAATTCCTCACCGTCTTTTTTGCCAACTGCTGGCACTAGGCGAACAGCTGTGGTTTTAGAGTTAATCATACCGATTGCAGCCTCGTCAGCAATAATTGCAGATATAACCTCAGCTGGAGTGTCCCCAGGTACAGCAATCATATCTAGCCCCACAGAACAAACAGCAGTCATTGCTTCTAGCTTATCTATAGTTAGAACACCTTCTCTAGCGGCTCTAATCATACCAGCGTCCTCAGTTACAGGGATAAAGGCACCGGATAATCCACCAATACGGGAAGAAGCCATAACTCCACCTTTTTTAACTGCGTCATTTAGCAGTGCAAGGGCAGCAGTGGTACCATGTCCACCACAACGGTCTAGACCCATCTCCTCTAGGATATGTGCCACCGAGTCACCTACTGCTGGAGTTGGCGCTAGGGAAAGGTCAACAATACCAAACTTGACTCCTAATCTCTTGGAGGCTTCGGTACCTACAAGCTGTCCCATACGGGTGATTTTAAAGGAAGTTTTCTTAATAATATCGGCGATTTCGTCAATTGGGCAGTCCCCAGCCTTGGACAGTGCTGCACGAACTACACCAGGGCCAGATACACCTACATTAATAACGCAGTCTGCTTCACCTACACCGTGGAAAGCACCAGCCATAAATGGGTTATCCTCTGGAGCATTACAGAATACTACGATTTTAGCTGCACCCATACATTCTCTGTCAGCAGTTAGTTCAGCGGCTTTTTTTACCACCTGTCCCATGATTTTTACTGCGTCCATGTTAATGCCAGCCTTGGTAGATCCGATGTTTACCGAGGAACATACCTGACTAGTTGCTTCCATTGCCTCAGGGATAGAGTTAATAAGCTCTAAATCACCAGCAGCAAACCCCTTTTGTACCAGTGCAGAGTAACCACCGATAAAGTTTACCCCTACAGCTTTAGCTGATTTTTCTAGGGCTATGGCGTATTTTACAGGATTGCCACCACTTATAGCCAGTAGCATAGCAATAGGTGTTACGGATATACGCTTATTTATAATAGGTACACCGTACTCCTTCTCAATCTCCTCCCCTACCTTAACTAAATCCTTAGCCAGTCGGGTTATCTTGTTATATATCTTTTCACAGGACTTATCAATATCAGTATCGCCACAATCCAGTAGGGAGATACCCATTGTTATAGTTCTTATATCAAGATTCTCATCCTGTATCATTCTTATTGTTTCTAGTATATCGCTTTTGTCGATGAATTTCATTATCTAATCCTCCTTAGATTTTATGCATAGAATCAAAAACATCCTCATGCATTACATGGATGGATAGGCTTAAATCATCTGCAAGGGATTTCATATTGTCGGAAAATTCTCCTAGGGAACAGTTTAGGGTTTTAATATCTACGATCATTATCATAGCAAACATATCCTGTAGTATGGACTGGGTCACATCGGTCACATTTGCATTAGCCTCTGCACATTTAGCTGATACCTTAGCTAGGATACCTACCATATCCTTACCTATAACTGTTATTACTGCTCTCATAATAATTCATCCTTTCTTATATAAACAAATTAAAGTTATAAGGTTATTTAAACATATTTTAAAAGTAAATTCAATACACTAAAGGAATAAAGGCATTGTATATAAATTCTTTTGAAAATTCACTAATAAATTGGTGGTTTTAAAGGGTGTATAAAATTAAATCCCAATTTTATACAAAATCCTAGATTAGTAAAGTAAAATCTCATAATTATACCTAAGTTTCAGGGAAAACCCTGTAAAAATCAGCAAATGCAACCTGTAGTTGCGAATTTTCAAGGTGGTTTAGGTGGTTTATAGTAGAAAAAACTGGTATAATTAACACAAGGTAGATAGTGATTATTATAATTTAGACATAGTATATGTGAAGGGAGATAAGTTTTGAGGCTTTTCACTAAAAGGTAGTGAAATTTTGCTAATACCAGTTTACTGGCAATGCAAAATCGCCTAAAACATTGCAAATTAAGAGAAAGGCAGGGTTATGATTATGACAATGGGTGAAAGAATTAAAAGTTTAAGAAAAGCTAAAGGGCTAAGCCAAGAGAATTTAGCAGAGGAATTAGGCGTGTCGAGGCAATCAGTCTCTAAATGGGAACTAGGGGAGGCACTACCAGAAACAGAAAAGCTACTATTAATCTCAAACTATTTTCAGGTAAGTCTAGATTATCTTATGGGTAAGAGTGAACAAGAAAGTCAGCAATTTAGCAATGCACAAAGCCAACAGCACAGCAACCAACCCAGCTGGGTAAGTAATATTCCTATAGGTAGAAGAAGGAGAGGATACACTATAGGTGAAATTATTGATTTTATTAAATCAAAAGGTTATATTGGTGGTTATATTATATCAGCCTACGCATTGGTATTACTAATTATGTCTAGGATATCAAATATGTCCTTTAAAAGTATTATGATGCCAGAGGGCTGGGATATAAAGCTATCCGACCTACCTATACATAGGCAGATGTCACTATATATAACAGATGGACTGAGTGTTGTGGCAGTAGGGTTTATACTCTTTGGTATAATATTAGCT
>CAYJEQ010000105.1:0-5604 GCA_964369235.1 uncultured Oscillospiraceae bacterium
AAACAAAAATTGAATTTTGTCTATATTTGTGCATTGTATTTTGTCATAAAAAATGCTATAATATCACTAAGAATTATTGTGTATAGTTATGTAAATTTTACCCATATCTAAATTAAATATATTTTGTAAATTAATGTATTTATTATGCAATATTTAAAAAAGAAGGAAGTATACTTGAAATAAATATTCAAGCTAGAAAGGTAGGAACAAATGTTAAATAGCAACTCAAACAAAAATATTAAAAGCAAAAAAGCATTGTCCTTATTACTTGCTGCTTCAATAGCCGCAGGAGGACTTAGCTTTAGTGCTGTGGAGAGTTATGGTTATCATACATCTCTTTTAGGTATTGAATCAATAAAAGCAACTAATTCATCTGCAAACCCTTATAATGTTCTGGAAATAGTGCCAGATTTATCCTCAACAAGTATAGGATACTATCTGTCAGAAGGCCATGAGCTAATAGATTGGCAGACTATTCTATCAGTACAAACTAGCGAAGCAGAAAGACGGGAATACATCAGTAATCTATCATATGCATTAGCAGCAGAAGGGATTGCCTCAACAGATAAGGCAACACCTCTTAAAATTAATGCTTATACAGAATACAAGCCTTGGGAAGCTGGAGCTTTTGATGAGGGTGTTTTTGAGATAAAACAAACTCATGGTGGCGACCCAGTGTTTTCTAGCGAAAATGCTCCTGATAAATTTGAAGCTGTAGATTTGGGATCAGGCTCCTATGAGGAATCCTCAGGTTATCAGGAGGCAACAGGTAAACCAGAAGCTGAATACTATCTAAACCCAATATACCTAGAAAAAGTTGATGCACCTTTAGCAGATGGTACGCATTATTACTACCCAGCAGATGGCTTTGTAAAATATGACTTTAAAGTACCAGGTGCTATTACAGGAATGTTTGGAAAAACCTTCTATCAGCTAGATGATGAAGGTAACTATCAGCTTTTTGGTACTATGATTGAAGGTGGAGATCTATACATAAATTCAGGAGAAGATTACTATGTATATACATTAAATCCTGATAATAAGGATTTTCCATCAACTACTTATAGCGAAGAAACACCCTATCTAGCTACTAAAACCCAGTATGTTGAGGCAGCTGGTACTGAATATGAGCCTCATTTTGAGCTTGTAGAACGCAGTTATACATATGTTGGTGAGGGTAATGGTGACTATGCTTATGATCAGCATAAAACTGCTGATGGCACTGTTTCGATAAAATACGATACAGTTTTTGTACCAAATATGTTTGAAAGCAATAACTGGTTTGCAAGATATGTTATGGATGTAGAAAATCCAGAGACAAAACCATTTATAACAGAACATACAGTAGCAACACCTAACACACTAACTGTGGACATGATTAATCAGGCAGACCTTATTGTTATAAGCAATGGTTATACAACTGAAAACATTGTAAATAAACCTGTTACAGGCAAAGCTGATGTTAAAATTTATAATACAGTTAGCTCCTCAATGACCGATGAGGTTCAGGCTGCCCTATCTGCAGCTACAGTCCCTGTAGCAGATAGTGATGGAGTTATAGTGCCTATAATCTATACCAAAGAAGATATGGATGGTGGGTTTATTAAAACAGATGCAGAGTTCCTTATAGAAGCTCTAGAAACCTATGTAAAAGCTAACGCTCCAACACTTTTTGATGAAGATGGAGATAGTGATGAAGGTTATGTGTATAAGCATATTTTTGCCTTTGGTGAGTTAGAAACAGCTGCTGGAAATGACATTGAGCAGTTTATTACAACTGTTTTTAACGGTCAGTTAGACGACGAGCTTTATACAGAGGCTAATTCCCCATTTAAATCTGTAATAGACGAAATTAACGAGGAAAATCTTCTTCGTCAGATTGCTGGAACAGAGGAACTGCCAAGCATTGTTTCTCTTGCAACTAATACAAGAGCGATTATCAACAGCGTTGATACCCGTATTACAGTAATGAAAGAAAAGCTTAATGTTCTAGAAATCCAGCCTATTAGAAATCCTAAGGATGATAAAATCGATGATCAAGAAATAAGTGAAATAAAACTTGCGCAGTGGATGAACGGTAGTGGATTTACAGAAGATATGATTAATGTTGAAACCATGGCTATTACTGAGTTTGTAAGTAATATCGAAGAAATATCTGAAGAATATGATATGATTTATATTGGTGCCAGCACAGAAGGTTTTAACCTACTTGATGGTCATCCAAATTACAATGACAACTCTATGGATGGTATGTACTACACCAATGTAGGTGATAGATATACTATGGGTGGTATAGTTTCAGCAGGTCTTATTAACTCAGAGTTTGACAGTAGTAGACTAGTGGACGGATATTATCCTGTAAACAGTGTACTAGAAACTAGAATACCAGGTAGAGATTTAACTTATAGCAAATTAGAAGATTTAGTAGAGTTTGTTGCTTCTGGCTTCCCAGTTATTATTAGTGACACTTTAGTAAATACTGAGATTCGTTATACAGAAGAACCTATAGAAAGATCATTAGACTTTAAAATTGCAGGTGCTATGGTAGATACTGCAACATCAGATCTTCCTACAGCAGATGGTGACAAAGTATTACTAATAGAAAGTATGTTAGTTGATGGTGCGGGTGTTAACCAGTATGGAATATACACAAATGCTGTTTATGATTGGAAATATCTACTTGGTAGTGATCAGAAAGATCTAGCAGATGTTACTGATATGATAGCTAATGCTAACACAGGGATCCCTACTATTAGCTTCGAGTGGATAGAAGATGTAATGGACGCATCAGGGGTAGATAAAATAACTTTTAAAAATGAATTAAGTTATCATAATGTTATTTCAGAAGTGGAAGAATATGTAGGATTTACTAATTGGATCTCTGTAACTAGAGAAGGAGATGTTTTTGAAATAATTAGTGAATCTGAGAGTAGTATTCCAACAGTAAATATAGTTAACCCAGGCGTGGTAGATCGTGTAGCAATAACAGGAATTAATGAAAAACATCTAGATAACTCCTCGAACATGGATCTATTTATAGAAACTGTTAGAACTGCTGATAATGTTTTTGCAGTGTCTGATGTGTACCATAACGGTTTAGAACTTGCTAAATATGCAAATCTATCTAAGCCAACACTATCAGTAAGCTCAGCTCCAGCTGAATACACTAATTTAGATTCTTTAGTTTCTAACGGTGTTCTAGAGTATAAGTTTACAATCTCAAATCCTACAGACCCATCACCTGAAACCACAAACTATCGCATAGATTTATTAATTGAGCAGAACAGTGATGGTAGATTTGATACAAATACTGAGCTTTTAGGTGATCTATCAGTTACTGAGGTAGCTACTGGTAGCTCAGTTGATGCAAATAATCTAAAGATTGGAACAGAATACAAACTAAGTAAAGCACTACCATTAAATTTAAGTGGTGCTATCCACTGGAAACTAGTTGCTACAATGGAAGGCAATGAAAAATCCCACGATAGCATAGATGGTATTACCTACCGTCAGTCAAGTGGGATAACCAATATTAATGTTCTTCAGATTCTACCTGAAAATAAAGGTATAGCCTACAACTCTCTTGCAAATGTTTCTAGCTTTAAATCAATGTTTGCGGACTTAGAAGCCAAAGGTCTATACGATATCGATGTTACAACAATACATGTAACTACACTTAATAATATGAAATCAAATGAAGAAATTGCTGCTTCAGGTTCAGGAGGAGAAAGTGTAGAACAGTATCTTGATAAATTTAACATGATTATCGCTGGATTTGGTGATTCATTCGGTGGTGCACAAACTGCTACTAGTGGTGGTTTTGACCTAGAATCTGCAATGGCTATAAGTGGATATATTGACACAGGTAAATCTGTACTTGTTACCCATGACCTTGCAAGTATGAGAAATCTACCAGATAAAGTATACCCAAAAACAAGTGGTGGTACTTTCAGAAGTACACCTTACATGGGCTTCTACTATAATCATCTACTTCGTGATAAAACAGGACTAGATGTTTATGGTGTAACAAACTATGATTATGGTCTAAGTGATTACAACATTTTCCGTAAGGACGATATTATTAAAACAGGTAACAACTATGTAGCAAATGAGTATATTGGAGCAACGAGTGTGGATGATACTGGAAAATCAGCGATTGATAAACTAGTAGAAGAAGGATATAGTATTGCTTACAAGCCAGGCAGTGATAGAACAGAGTTTGTTAAAGAAACTCATGGATATTCAACTCATAGTATAATTATATCTTCAACAGAACCTTTAAATGCAACAGCTGATACAGACTATGAAAAAGGTAAAAACCATGAAACAAATAGGATAACTCAGGTTAATGATGGTCTTATTACTTCATACCCATATAACATTAATCTTGAAGGATTTGGTGGAGATGGTGAGTATATGAGTATAGCGTCAACACATCAGCAGTATTATCAGCTAAATCTAAATAATGAAGAAATAGTTGTATGGTATGCCTTAGGGGATAATGGTAATGACAGATACCTAAACCACTATAATGATGGGGGAAACACATATTATATCTATAGTGCAGGTAATGTAACCTATTCTGGTGCTGGACATAGTGACGCAGCTGACTTTACTAATGATGAGGCAAAGCTATTTGTTAATACCATTATAGCGGCTTATCGTGTAGGCACAGAAGGTAATAGTATTAGATTTGATGATGGTTCTGGCAATGCAGTTCCTCCTAAGTTTATTCCTATAGTAGAGTCAAGTGAAGGTTTCTCAGGACAGATTTATGAAAATAAAACTGGTTCAGCTATTGAGATACCGTTCAGAGTTACAGAGGATAACCTAGGAACAGGTAAAACAACAACAGTTACCTTACTTGTAAGTGAGAATAATGCAAGCTATGACCTAGAGTTAGAACAGTCACTACTGAGTGTACATCAGGTGGTTAATGGGGTGAAGGTTCCTCTTGCTGCAGGAACAAACCTTAGAACTGGTGTTCAGTATTATCTATACTTGCCAGAAGAGGCTTTAGATATGCTGTATAATTCAGCAGGTAATAAAATTTCACTAATGTTAGAATTAACAACCACATTTAGAAATCCAGATGGTAGTACAGAAACAGTTGTTACTCCATCGAGCGGATCACTAAATGTATATGAAATGGCATTACATTCCCTTGTATAATCATTAAATACAAATTACATACAAATCCCCACCTTATTGCTTAATGTAAGGTGGGGATTGTTGCATGTATAACCATGACCAACATAGAGAAAGAATAGAGCAGAGTATAAGGTAAAAAGGACTAGGGAATAATAATAGACTGTGCAGATGATATTATATATAGAATAGGTGGGTGGAGTTATATATAGTGGGACTGTGCTATATGCTATATATAATAAGAGAGCTACCAATTATATATAACACAACTATGTAATAGGAAAAAACAAAAAACCTAACCAAAAATAGAGAGTATACTATATATAACACTACTATATAAGTAAAGTAAAAGCCCCAAACCCTTTATTTAAAGGCATCTAGGAGGAAAAACAAAGAAAAACCAAAAAACTTGTGGAAAAGTGTTGACAAAGGTGATTATCCTGTGATATAATAGCT
>CAYJEQ010000106.1:0-5428 GCA_964369235.1 uncultured Oscillospiraceae bacterium
AAAACATATTAAATAAACCTATAAGTATGTTTTTGGGTTGTTCAGCAGGCTTTAAATAAGATAAAAATCTATATTTGCCATAATAAAGGTGGGTGTTATAGGCTAAGAGCTAAGTATTTTACCCATCATTACAACAAAGTATAAAGGAGTGGTTAGATGATTAATAGAGAAGTTTTATTTATAGTAAATCCTATTTCTGGCAAGGCGAAGATCAAAAATGATTTTCTAGCCATTATAGATCTTTTTGTAAAAGAAGGTTATCTAGTAACGGTTTACACTACCCAAAAATCAGGTGATGGCAGAGAGATGGCAACCCTTAAAGGCAATGACTACTCTATAATTGTATGCTGTGGTGGAGATGGCACCTTAAACGAGGTGGTTTCAGGGCTTATTTCTATAAATAGTAGCTGTAAGATTGGATATATCCCAGCTGGCACCACCAATGATTTTGCCTCTAGTATGGGCATTAGTAAGCACAGTGAAACAGCAGCTAGAGCTGTGTTAAATGGCATGGAATTCCCCTGTGATATAGGGGTATTTAATCAGCGACATTTTCTCTATGTGGCAGCCTTTGGGATATTTACCAATGTGTCCTACTCCACCTCACAGGAGTATAAGAATACCATGGGGCAGATGGCATACATACTAGAAGGTGCTAAAAGCCTAACAGATATAAAAAGCTATTATCTAGAGGTTGTAACAGCAGAGGAAACTATACAAGGGGAGTTTATATTCGGCATGGTTAGCAATAGCAATCGCATAGGTGGTATTAAAAATCTTGCAGCCAGCAAAATAGAGCTTAACGATGGATTATTTGAGGTGCTATTAGTTAGAAAACCTAATAATATCCTTGAGCTTAGTGATATTATCATTTCACTACTTAATCAGGAGCATCATTCGGAGTATATCTATAAATTCTCCACTAGTTCCCTAGAGGTAGTATCCACCACCCCTATAAGCTGGACACTGGACGGAGAAAACGGTGGTGAGCTTACCTCTGCTAAGATTGATAACCTAAATGAAGCTGTAACTTTTTTGGTGTAGGAATAGAAGTTATCTCCCTTATGAGCCTATACCTTTATGAGGCATTAACAAAGTCTGGGGAGAGGGTAAAATATAAATAATCTCCACTTTGTTCCGATTATTTATAAGTGAAGAGTTAAGAGTGAAAAGTGAAAAGTGTTGGTGTGGCTTCGCCACATATTAAATATGTTTTGCCTTAGCAAAATACCATAACTTTTCATTTTTCACTTTTCACTTTTCATTTTTCACTATTTTACCCATAGGGTAAAATAGTGAAAAGTGTCGGAGTGGCTTTGTCACATTATTAAAATAACAAAATCAAAAAGGCATATTCCCTAGCTATGTGTTAGGAAATATGCCTTTTAATTTTATAAAGATTTAAGGTTCTTTAGCAAATGTTGTGGTGAAATTATATGGGGTGCCTTCCCTCACCGTCGGCCAGGGAAGGCACCCCAACAATTGATATATAACCAGATTTAATTACTTCCAAGCCTTACCACTAGAGCCGAACATTCTAATTTTGCCCTTAACAACTTCCTTCATTTTATCTCTGGAAGGAGCGATAATCTTTCTTGGGTCGTACTGAGATGGCTTTTCCTCAAAGGCTTTGTGGATACCATCGGTAAATGCCTGTCTAATATCTGTATCAATATTAATCTTATTTACCCCTAACTCAACAGCACGAGAAAGCGTAGCCTCATCAAGACCTGATGCACCATGAAGTACCACAGGCATATTAATTAAGCTCTTAATATCCTCAAGACGCTCAAAATCAAGATGTGGAACACCTTTGTATTTACCATGAGCTGTACCGATAGCAATAGCTAGAGAGTCAACTCCTGTTTCGTTAACAAATCTTACTGCTTCGTCTGGATTTGTGTAGATAGCATCTTTTTCCTCAACTGAGATATTGTCCTCAACACCAGAAAGTCTACCAAGCTCAGCCTCTACCGATACACCTACAGCGTGAGCGATTTTAACGATTTCTTTAGTTTCGGCAATATTGCCCTCTAGGTTGTGGTGGGAGCCGTCTATCATTACAGATGTCCAGCCATTTCTAATACAACCGATGATTGTTTCATAGGTTGTCCCGTGGTCTAGGTGGAATGCTACTGGAACAGTTGCTTTTCTAGCAGCTACCTGTACCATTGCGTTTAGCATCTCTAAACCTGCGTATTTAATCGCACTTTCAGAAGCTGCAACTATTACAGGTGCATTCTCCTCCTGAGCTGCATCTATAATTGCCTGAAGTATCTCCATATTACTAAAGTTAAAAGCACCTACTGCGTATCCATGCTCATGGGCATGGTCTAAGATTTCTTTACCAGTTACTAACATTTACATTCTCCTTTAACTATATATTTCCATTATATTATAATAAAAATACTAGGTATTTGCAACCATAGAATAGTTTAATTTATGGAAATTTTTTAATTTGTTATCATAATAATTTCTTAGCACTTTAATCCTCCATCAATCTATACAAATACTATAATCTACAACTGTAAGACTACACAAAATTACTACTATATCTTAACAAAATACTTTGAGAAACTTCCAGTAAATCTTTGCTATTTTTGGATTTTGGTAATTATGTAATATTATAACTGTAATATATTTACATATATACTTATTATATAATCATATAAAATAGAAAAATCTTTCAGATTTTGTCATTACACAATAAGGGTTTTAATGTTTTACAATTTTTTACATCAATCTCCATTATGGAACATTTCCTAGTATATTTCTAGCTTAATCCCTAGAAATAAGGTTTTTTATACAAGGTTATTGCGACAAGGATTTATAGTAAACAAAGGTATAATTGCAAATATATTATTATATGCCAGCTTACTAATATTTATGCTGAAAGAAGGAACATTTATATGGCTACAAAAACCCACCACAAGCTAAAATCCCCCCTAGATAAATCCAAAATCAGCACACTACATACCATACTCCAGTCCATAGGCTATCTAATGCTACCTATACTCCTATCCACCTATGGTATATCTGGGGAGATCTATCCCTTTGCCCTAGGATTTATCGCCAGTACAAAGTCCAATCAAATCCCCCTAGCTGTCCTAGGCGGTTTTATCGGATGGGTAACACTGCCTATGGGGGATATACCTCTTAGATATGGTGTGGCACTGCTTATTATTATAGTATATCATCTGTCTATGAATATGATAAGCCCAGCCTTTAATTGGCATAAACTCTCTCCCTTTGTAGGAGCTATAGCCATTGGTATGCCTACTATGATGATAAATATCGGAATTTCTCCCACTGTATACAATATGGTGCTATGCCTTTGCGAGATGTCCCTAGTCCTTGCCAGTTCCTATTTCTTTGTGGTAGCTACCACCAGTCTTGACTGCCCAAATCCTCTTATAGAAACCCTCAGCAAACCCAAAAGCCCTAAAGAAAAACTAGCACTGGTAGTAAGCCTGTGCATAATACTTTCCACCCTTTATAAAATAGAGATTTTTTACTTAAACATAGGTGTTATAGCAACTACTATAATTTTATTAATCTGTGGATATAAACTTTCCTCATCAGCTGGAGCAGTGGTTGCCAGTGGAGTAGGGTTTGCTGTGGCACTTCTTAGCAGTGACTACAGCGCCTTTATGGCTGTACTGCCCTTAACTGCTGTGGTATCAGGACTTTTCGTGCCTTTTGGCAGACTTGCCCTTTCCTTAGCCTATACTACTATCTATATCATCTCTCTGTCCCTATGGTGGGATCAGGGGATATTTAATTCATTAATTGATATATGTACTTCTTGCTGTGTATTTATACTGCTACCTAGTAGATGGATTAATGCTCTAGTCCCTTGGTCAAATAGTTCTGCTCATCAGCCTGAACAAACTATGGTTAATCTCTTACATGGTAGGCTTCATCATCTTGCCAGTTCCATCTCATATGTTAAGGAGGTTACTAGCTATGTATCGGTAAATATGGATAGAATAAAGGCAAGGGACACCAGCCTGATCTACGACTACGCCAGTAATAAACTCTGTAAAAAATGCAGTAATAATACTCTGTGTTATCAGCGTTACTACGGGGAAACTATGGATGTTTTTGGCAAGGGAATTGATGTTTTAAAATCTGGACAGCCTCTTTCCCCAGAGCTGTTACCACTGTATTTTCGAGAAAGGTGTATAAATATGACACAGCTTACAAATCATCTATCGCTGGGATATAATCAGTATCTACAAGGGCTGCGCACAGCTAGAAGTGTAGCTAGAATGAGGGAGAACACATGGCATCAGCTAGAAGGCATCTCCCAAATGGTGGACAATCTTGCCCATAATATTAACAGCATATCCCACACAGAGCCTAATCTTAAAAAAACCATTACTGATTATTTCTCCTCAGTAGGTGTTGAGATTATGGACTGTGTTTACTATGTGGATTTATCAGGTAATCACAGTATACAGATAACCGTACCAGTAATTAAACTGCCTCGTATAGACAAAGAAAAATCCTCCCTAGATCTTTCCCAGATACTAGAAAGAGATTTTGACCTACCCTACACCCAAAAACAAGGCGACGAAATAGTCCTAACCTATCCCCAAATAGGCAGTTATAAAATATCCTTTGGTATATATCAGCATTCAGCTAATAATGATAGCTATTGTGGGGATTACTGTAAGCAGTTTAGGGATAATTTCGGCAATGCCTACACCATACTATCTGACGGAATGGGCAGTGGTAAAGAGGCTTCTATCCAGTCTACCATGACGGTGGATATGCTGGAGAAACTTATCTCCAGTGGTGCCGATTATCCCAGTGCAATTCAGATGGTAAACGCCTCTCTAATGAGTAAATCCGATAAGGAATTTCTCTCTACCATTGACAGCGTTATGATAAATCTATACACAGGGGAAACCCAGTTTCACAAGGCTGGTGCTAGTGTAAGTTTTGTGGCTAAAGGTAATAAAATCCTCAGGGTAAAAAGCTCCTCCCTGCCACTGGGCATAATAAATAGCCCCCTAGCTGAAAAAACCCTTACCACCCTATCTACAGGGGATGTAGTGGTACTACTGTCCGACGGTGCCACCACCAGTGGGGAAGGCTGGATAGCCTCAGAATTACAAAGTATGCTGGACTACCCACCAGACCATATAGCTAAGGAAATCTGCCAAAGGGCAGTGGAGCGTATGGACGGTAGCAAACAGGACGATATTACAGTGGCAGTAATGAAGGTGGGACAAGCCTAGGAAAGTGGATTTTATCTACTAGCTAAACCAATAAAAATCGGTGTGTCACATTATGAACACACCGATTTTTTATTTACCCTATAAGTAGTAACTTTATCTCCACCTATGTGGGTTTATCTATTTTAATTAAAGCCTGCTGAACAACCCAAAAACATACTTATAGGTTTATTTAATATGTTTTT
>CAYJEQ010000107.1:0-5277 GCA_964369235.1 uncultured Oscillospiraceae bacterium
TATATAATTATATTAAGCTACTGTTATACGACGGCGACCACGATACTGATTTTTTAGTAGAGCTTTGCTCATCTTAATCATCATATCAGCCTTTGCCTGAGCGTATTCAGGGTTAGCCCACTGATTAGTACGCTCCTCTGGGTCATTCTTACGGTCAAATAGTACACCGTCATCACGATCCATATAGATAATCAGCTTGTAATCATCAGTGATTAGTGTTCTAACCATATTACGGCTTAGATCGTCATCATCTTCCACTAGTACATAATCCTGAACAGCTTCCTTTTCACCTTCTAGTATAGGCTTTAGAGAGTTACCTACTAGACGGCTAATAGATGCTTCTTCATAAATTGGGAAGTTTTCTGGATTAAAGCCCTGCCAATCTGGAGTAACTGGTGTAGGATACTCTACACCTGCTAGATCTAGCACTGTAGGCATAAAGTCTAGTATCTGTACAAATGCATCGCTTTTTTCCCCAGGCTTCGGCATATTGGGGTAGCGAACGATAAATGGTATTCTTAGGATTGGATCGTAGTGGAAAGGACCTTTGTTAAACATCTTATGATCCCCTCTAGCATCACCGTGGTCAGATAGGAATATGATAATTGTATTATCATACTTACCTGTTGCCTTTAGATGGTCGATAACCTGTCCGATACTTACATCAATAGCAGTCATCATACCATAGGATAGTGCTTTACTTTCCATTACCTGCTCATAGTTACGGCTGGTGTCCTGTCCGTCATGAGCTGGAATCTTACGCTCTGCATACCACTCCTTATGGAAGAAGTCAGGCATGGTGGATTTATCATCATCCCAAGCTACTGGAGGTGGTACATCCTTAGGATCATACATGGAGCTATATGGCTCAGCAGGTCCATATGGCCAGTGTGGATCTGGGAAGGAAATCCATGAGAAGAAAGGCTTGTCTGCTGGCACATTATCAATCTTCTGGATAGCACGATCCTTAATCCACTCATTGTAGTAATACTTATCTTCCATAGTGGAGTAGTATGTACCATGCATTTTATCTTCGTAATCTAGGGAATCCTTAGCAGTGTGACGACCTGTAAACTTCTCAAACTGCTCTGGGTGGTTATCTTTTAGCCAGTTACGGTAGTCACCGTGGCAATTCCAACCATGTGCACCTATGTAATCTACATTATCAAGGCCAAAGTAACCATCTGGAATACTTGTAACCTTGCCTGTCTTCCATAGCATTGCTGATTCTGGATGATCTTCTGGAGTAATCTCTGGGCCATTCTCACCGTGGAACTTATCAATAGACCAACAGGTAAGATGTAGTTTACCTGTTGCAGTGGTGTCATAACCATTGTCTTTTAGTAGCTGTGGTAGCACAGGATAATCGTTATTTAGCGGGATACCATTAGTTCTACAACCTGTTACACTGCCTGGTAGCCCTGTAAACATGGAAGCTCTAGAAGCCATACAGATAGGCGTATTACAATAAGCATTGGTAAAAAGCATACCATCTGCTGCAAGAGCATCAATATTAGGGGTTTTTAGCACTGGATTTCCTGCACAGCCTAGCCAGTCTGCTGGCTGCTGGTCAGTACAGAAAACAACGATATTGGGTTTGTTCATTGTGTTTCTCCTTGTTGTATGTAATTAGTTATTTTTTATAGTAGGCCAATCATTGCCCAGTAAGGCATGAAGATTGCTAGGATGGAGCCTAGTCCAATCAATGCACGAATTGAGTTGTATTTAACAAAGCTACCCATAGAAATCATACCTGTACCGAATATTACTAGAACTGGAGCGTATTCGTAAGGAAGTAGAACCTGTTCTAAAGAATGAATAAATGTGTATAGTAGTGGCAGTGGGTTAATACCCTCAGCTACAGCTATCTGAGTTAGTGGATCGGTAAACATAGAGTATGCAGCTACTGGAGTTAGACCAAAGTTAGCAACAAATCCCATAATCCAAGTACCTACAAATGTAGTTGTTAGAGAGCCTGAGATATATGGATATACCACATTAGCAACATAAGCACCTACCCCTACTTTACTAGATACAGTACCGATTGTTAAACAGGTTACTACGAAGAATATCCCTGTAAAGTTTACCTTCATAACATCGCCAGCTTCCAGTACACCTAGTGCAAATAGCGCTGCTGCTGCTATTACGAAAAGCTGATCAATTCTAATGCTGTGGTTAGCACTTGTAGCAACTAGAACGATTAGGATAAGACCAACCACTGCTGTAATTGTTTCTTTCTGTGTCATTTTACCCATTTTTGCTAGGGTTTCTTTTAGGAATGCAGAGGACTGAATTTCTTTTCTAGGACGGAAGAATATAAATACTGCCAGCACTGTAAGTGCAATATATATAATCTGTGGCAGTGTCATATGTACCATGTATTCTGTCCAGTTAGGTGATGCGCCTGGCATAATTTTTTCTAGGATACCCAGTGTAGTTACATTACCACCACTACCTGTGTAGAACAGGTAAGATGGGCCAAGACAGGCAGCTAGTGTTGCTAGACCTATAGCAGATGCTTCACGATCCCCAAGTTTAAAGTCCAGTGCCTGACAGATACCAAGACCTAGTGCACTTAGTAGAATTGCTTTAGCAAGCATATTAGCCATAATAATGGAGATTAGAGATCCAACTACAACCATTCCGAATAAAATCCCTAGGAAACGGCCACCACAAATTAGTATAACCTGATAAGCCATACGGCGCAGTAGACCTGTTTTGGTAAGAGCCATAGTAACTAAAGCACCACCAAGGGAAATCCATGCAACGCTATCTGTCCATGAGGCATATACCACACTAGATGGTTGAGCTAAAAATATTGAGTATGATACAGGAATTAATAGAAGTGTAGCGAACATAGGAATGTTCTCTGTAGCAATTAAAGTAATCATCAGTGATGTTATTACAAAGAATGTTTTAATGTCTGCTGTAAAAGCTTCGCTAGTTGGTAGTAAAAAGAAAACTAAAGGGATAATAATATTAATTGCCCATTTAATCATCTTCTTAGTAGACAGGGGATTTTGCTTAAGCTCTGGGGACTTTGTCATAGTTTTTTCCATTGTGTAATCTCCTCTTTTTGACTTTGATACTTATTTCACACTTAGTATATCATAGACTAAAGAGCAGATGGTTGTAATAATAATCACACTTTAATATGTCAACAGATAAAAGAATTTGTTATTTTTTTGTTAATGTTTACTAGTAATTACCTGGAAAAAACAGTTCCTAACTTATACAGATAAATTCATATTTATCTACATAATAGACCCTAATCCCTCTAGAAAATCTCTTTGTAATATTTAGTTTTAATCTGTGCTAATATCCCTACATAAGACATTCTTCTAAGGACCCACGATCTAGCAGTGTATAGGAATTAAGCTGATAGGCTATCAGTCCTTCCCCCTGCATAGTGGATAGCAGTCTTACTAGTGTAGGCCTTGACACCCCTAGAAACTCAGCTAATACACTTTTGTTTAAAGGCAAATTAAATGGGATACCATTTTCTGCTGGCCCATAGTGACAAAGATAAGCAGCTAATCGTTTTCTCAGTGTTGGGTACCTTAGATAATGTAGCCTTACAGCATTTTCATGAACTCTATTAGCCAGAAGAAATATTAAATTCTTATTAATCTGCTGATAATAAGGAAAATCTGTACTGCAGCCATTTTTTAAATATGAGGCAGGTATTAACAAGCAGTTAACTAAAGAAGCAGCCCTTACATGTCCTGGTGCCGACTGTCCTAGAATTGATATTGCCAAGCCAAAGGCTTGTCCTGGCATTAGAAATTCCACTACATAATCAGAATTAGGATTATATATCTCGCTTATTACCTTTAGAGTTCCTTTGGTAACTATAACAACATGATCCTGTGTAAACTCCTCTAATCGCTGTATCTTCCCTCTTGGAATAGTATGAAGCTGTGCATTAGTGTATTGTAAAAACTGCTCTATCATAAAGCTATCCATTCCATCGAATAGATCGCATTGCAATAGGCAATCTGAGTATTTCATTAAAATTCCATCCTTCCTTTGAGAGATACTTACATCTATTTATAATTTATCATTTTACAGTATAACACAAAGTCCTATCTGCTAGCCTGTAGCAAATAGGACACTTTAGTAAGATTGATATAAAAAAAACTTATTAAATTTTGTGGATGTTGTCCCTAGAATTATTCAAACACATCTAAATCATTTGCTGAGATAACTCTGCCTTTAAAATTAGCTTTAACATCTTCCATCATGATTTTATCTATTGCATCGGTTTTCTCATATAAATCTGGGGTGTATGTATTAATGTCAAAGTGGTATAGATGATGATATAACACCAGTGTTTTAGGCTCAACTCTATTAGCTATAATCCCTAGCTCCTTAGAAGATGTGTGAAGGGTTGAATGGTATTTCTGCCAGTGGTCTGCTCTTTGTGCCAGTCCATCTGCATAGTAAACTTCATGAACTAGAATATCACAGCCCTTTGCTGCCTCTATTAGCGCTTCACAAGGATTGGTGTCCCCAGAGATAACCACTACTTTATCCGGTGTAGTAAATTTAAACCCAAAGGATCCCTCAAATGTTCCGTGGACTACCTGTATAGCTTCCACCTTTACCAAATCATCTTGGTACACTATACCACCATTATCTTCTATTTCAGTAACTTCTACCTTAATGCCATCTTTATTAGCCTGCTCAAAACCTGTTATACGCTCATTTATATCAGCTTTATAGGCTTCTTTAATACAGGATACCATATGAGATAGCCCTTTAGGGCCGATCATTTTAAGAGGCTGGTTTCTAACCATGACCCAAGGCATTAATATTAAATCCGACAGTCCTCCAGTGTGATCAGAATGTAGGTGTGTTACAAAACAGTGCTTTAGGTTTTCTGACTTTAACCCCTCTATGCCCATGTGGTAAGCCTGTGTACAGCGTCTAACTACACCTGGGCCACAATCTACTAAATAAGCTGTTTCATCAACTACCACTGCCACACAAGGGCCACTTCTACGAGGATCGGTATTAGGTGTCCCTGTGCCAATCATCACTACCTTTGTTCTGCTACTCATTTAATCACTCCTCTTACTATATGTCTGCTTTTATTTTGTAGTTTATTGCAATATTTGTAAAACCAAAAGATATAACTACTATAACATTAAATAAGCTGTAAAGTCAAAAGAATCTCTCTAAAACGCAAAAAAGCCTTGTAGCAAAACTACAAGGTTTTTCGTGGTGCACCACACTCACCTAAATCCGAACATTCTAAATCGCTTAGATTTACGA
>CAYJEQ010000108.1:0-5231 GCA_964369235.1 uncultured Oscillospiraceae bacterium
ATAACTGTGTGCTTAGCACACAGTTATAGGTCGCCACAATATTGTGGCGATTTAAAGAACTCGGTCTGCCTGAATTTGGAGCTATACTCCAAATTCAGAGTGCAAAGTTTTTATAGTAATAGATTAAAAACTTTGCACTTCTAAACACCCAAAAACATATTAAATAAACCTATAAGTATGTTTTTGGGTTGTTCAGCAGGCTTTAATTTAACTTTCTTTTAATTTGCCTTTACTATTTCTATTCCTGTGTAGTAGTGATTAAGTATCTGCATATAATTATAGCCCTGTCTTGCCATATAATCAGCACCATACTGACTTAGGCCTACACCATGACCATAGCCATAGGTGGTAAAGACTACCTGATCTTCCTCTACTTCTATATTAAAGGAGGAAGATTTTAGCTCTAGGGCATTTCTTATATCCATGCCAGACACCATTACCCCTCCCACATCGGCAAGGACAATATAACCACTTTCTGATTGGTCTACTATATCAATCCATTTATCTGCACTTTTCTCTAAATCTGCCTCCTTCCAGTGAGATAGCAGTATCTCCTCTAAAGCATCTTTAGAGAATATAACCTTATCCTCAAAACTAGGGGACAATAAATCCCCCTGACTGGACACAGGCATAAGGTAATCGGCACTGCCTGACCAAACATTATGAGCTGCCTCGGTAACTCCTGTAGAGGTAGAGTGGTATGCTGCCACTATTGGCTGTTCATTATATACCATTACATCTCCTAGTACAGCGTCTACAGCCTGTGATATCTTATCCCAGTGTATAGAAAAATCCTCACCATAAAACTCCTCTGCTACAGCCTTAGTCATATAGCCTTTTCTATTGGTGGGATCAGCGGCAAAGTCCCCACCCATAAGGGCGCTATCTGGGGATTTAAGATTATCGTAACTAAGCCTTAAAGCGTAGCTATGGCTGGCAACAGCCTGTGCTTTTAGTGCTTCGGTGTGGAAGGTCACAGGCATTTCTGCTGCTACTGCCCCTATAACATAATCTCTAACTGACACCCTTTCTATTAAACCTGTAGAGATGTCGTATATATTAAAATACTCCTTCTGATACAGTGGCACTAAGGTTTTGTAGGGAGTTTCTAGCTGAGTTACATTAAGTGCCTCCTCTACTGGCTCCTCCTCTAGTTCAGGCTGGGCAGTTGGTATGGGGGTTAGCCAGCTTTGTGGGGTGGCAGTTTCGATAGGTAGATTAGCCTCGGTGCTTATGTAGCTACCTTTGGAATTAACGATGTTTAGGGGGATAATAATTACAATAAGGGCAAATGCCCATATTATTAGTAGAGGTATCTTCATATATATGCTCATTCCTTTCTGGTGTTTTATACATATATATATTAAACCAAAGCCAGTGAGGGATTTTGTCGGTAACTATAACCTACCAAAAACTAAGAATAATAAAATTTTTTTTACAAAAATCAAGTTTTTTTGACAAAACCCCTTGTGCAACATAGGGAAAAAATAATATAATGAAATGTAAGACTATTTACCACACCAGTTTTAAGAGCTTTTAATAATTACCTGTAGATTACATATCTGCAATGGATAGCTTAGGTAATAGCTATTCTTAAATACTGGTCTTTATATTAAAAAAGGATTTGATTAATTGTTTAAACGCATAACTGCCTCTGTGTTAACACTTATTATTATGTTAACAGTATTTGCCCCTAATACCCTTGCAATTAGCAGTAGCCCCCCTAGCATACTCTCGGACACTGCTGTGCTAATTGATGGCAATACTGGACAGGTAATATTTGATAAGAACATGCATAAAATAAAAGAACCAGCCAGCACCACAAAAATCGTCACAGGATATCTTTCCACTGTTTATGCAGATAGTGAGGATATAGTGACCATTGATAAATCTGCCTCCTACCTAATCCCAGGGGCTACCCATATTAGCCTACTGGCTGGGGAGCAGGTAACTATGGAGGATTTACAGTATGCAGCCATGCTTATGTCTGCCAACGACGCCTGTAACGCCATAGCCACCTATATTAGTGGAGGTAATGAGCAGTTTGCAGTGCTTATGAATGATTTTGCCAAGTCTGCTGGGGCTTTAAACACTAATTTCACCAACCCCCATGGACTGCCAGAGCCTGAACATGTAACCACAGCTTATGATTTGGCTATGATGGCAAAGGCAACCCTACAAAACAGCGATTATGTTAAGGTTTTTTCCAGCCCTACCTACACTATGGAGGCAAATAACCTACAACCTATTAGGTATTTTGCTAATATCCATGAAATGGTACTTCCTAGTAACTCCTACCACTACGATGGCATTATAGGTGGTAAAACAGGTTGGACAGAGGAAGCTAGGCACACAGCAGTTACTGTGGCAACTAAGGGAGATATGACCCTAATTGCCGTAGTTATGGATCATGGTACCCCTAGTAGCAAGTATAAGGACACTGCTGCACTATTTGATTATGGATTTGCTAATTTTACCGAGAATATATACACCCCTGGATCCTTTGACCGAATTACTTTAGATGTTATGGACGGGGTAAACAATGTAGGCTCTGCTGAAATTTATCTGACACAGGGTGCTACCTTCCTACTAGATAGGACTACCTCCATGTCCCAGATAACCTATAGTCACAACCTACCAGATACCATTCCCCTAGATACAGTAGAGGATCATAGTTATACTCTAACCCTACATATTCCCAGTGGTGATAATCTTGCTGCAGCTACAATAGATCTTCCTTTAAGGCTGGATTATACTCCTTCTCTTAGCGAGGTTATAACCCTACCTATGTCGGAGCAGATTAAGTGGGTTGCTAGGGAGGTTAGCAAGATAATGGTAATCTCAGCAATGATAATGACAGCAGGTGCAGTGGTACTATTTACCCTTTATATAATTACAAGAACTATAATGAGGCTTCATTATTATCTTAAGAAAAAAGCACAGGAAACTGCCCGTCGCCGTAAAAAGATAGAAGAAGCCAAAATACAACGACAAGCTGCTGAGATAAATCGCAAGAAGCGACTTAGACAGGAGCGCCGTAGAAGACAGGAGCTTACTGCCAGCGCTGCCACAGCTCGAGGCACTACTTCTGCTAGGACTACTAACTCTACTAGGTCTAACTCTACTAATACTAGACCTTCCAAACCTGCACAAAATAGGACAAATCCCTCCAGTAACCCTAGACCTAGAAATAACCCTAATTTAAATGACCCTAGATTATAAGCAAATAATAAACTCTGTTATGGTAACATCAAAGGTTGCACAGTGTAATTATTTTATTACATGGTGCAACCTTTTTGATTACTTCTGTAACCTGTTTCCCCATTGCAAAAATATCATTTTTTGTTTCGGTTGGTGTTTATCACAGTGTTGATGTTATTTATTTGTGCAATATGTAGAAAAATCATCCTTTTCCCAATATTACCCAAAATGTGACTTGCATGTAACCTCATTATAGTATATTATAGGAACATATTATTATACAGAAAGGACATAACTCTATATGAACTTAGTAAAATCACCACTAATTAAATTTAATATTTTGCTATTAATAGCAGTTATGCTTTTCTCTCTAATGAGTATAACCAGCTATGGTGATAGTAATCTCTCCCTAGATACTCCAAAGGTTTATAATCAGCCCACTCCTATTACCACCGATACCATCATAGAGATTGAGATAGAGAACACCCCAGTACCTACTATTAATTATTCTAAATTAGTAGACACACCATGTACTCTCCTATTAGACATCGCAGAAGCTTTTGTCAATACAAGAATGGTCTTTGTAGGTTGGTTTGTTATTACATCTATTAGCTGTATCTTAATAGTAATAGCAAATAAAATTACCTATATGCTTACACAAAATTAATTCTACATATTATTTTAAAATATCACGCTCTCTGATTGTCTACAGTCAGAGAGCTTTTTTCATAGGATTTATTATAACTCCCTCTACAGTTATGACAATATAGATATATTTGGAAAACACCTTTATTTGCCATAATTATCAAGGTATTTACACCATTATTTTTCATAAGTATTTTTTAAAGTAATATTGCTTTACTTTGCTAAAAATGGTAAAATTTAAATATATACCCCCTCATCATAATACAGGTTAAAATCACCATATTATCATAAGGGATTATATATTTATAAGAATATTTTACACCTATATAATTAATATAAGAGGAGTGACCTAAAATGATACTATCAGGACGAGAGATAAAAAGAGAAATAGAAGCAAACAACATAACTATAACACCCTACAACCCTAAAAACATTAACCCTAATAGCTATAATCTAACCCTAGCGCCCGAGCTTATGACCTATGATAATGACATACTGGATATGAAGGTGGAAAATACCACTACAAATTTAATTATTCCAGAGGAAGGTTTACTGCTAGAGCCAGGCAAACTATATCTAGGGAGAACTAATGAGTTTACCCAAACAGATAGATATGTACCAATGTTAGAAGGCCGTTCCTCCACAGGTAGACTAGGGCTGTTTATCCATGTAACAGCTGGTTTTGGCGATGTGGGATTTGCTGGCTACTGGACACTGGAGATATTTTGTGTACAACCTATTCGCATCTACCCTAATGTAGAAATCTGCCAGATTTACTACCATGATATTAAAGGGGACTACGACCTGTATAACAGTGGTAAATATCAGAATAATAAAGGCATACAGCCAAGCCTAATGTATAAGGATTTTAAGTAATAGGGTACAGATTATTTATATTGTATGAGGTACGAATATAATATAAATTTGCCATTTCTGCGGTTGTTGCCGAAGGCAATGAGCAGAAGGCGTCTAAAATCGCCCTGCGAGGATAAATAATTGGAACAAAGTGGAGATTATTTATATTATATTTAGAAGAAATATAATATAAATTTGCCATTTGCTCGGTTGCCACACAGTGGCGAGAGCAAGGCATCTAAAATCGCCCCTGCGAGGGATAAATAATCGAAGTGCAACGGAGATTATTTATATTTTACCTATAGGGTAAAATAGTGAAAAGTGAAAAGTGAAGAATGAAAAGTGAAAAATGAAAAGTGATGGTGCGATAATGAAAAGACAGTTGCAGGGTATAGCAATAATTTTATTTAGTTTGGTTGCAACAATAATTTTTGAGTTATTGAATTATAGGTATATTTTTGATTTAGATTTATCGTGGAAACATATTTTTCTATTGATAGCAGTTGGTGGGTTAGTATGGTGTTTTATTA
>CAYJEQ010000109.1:0-5051 GCA_964369235.1 uncultured Oscillospiraceae bacterium
TTTGAACTTATAGTGTAATTTTATATGGTAGTATAAAATCTACTATTATACTACCACAGTGTATGGAGGTTGTCAAGTGGAAAAGACTAAGTATTTTTTAGGACTCGATATTGGGACAGATTCAGTGGGGTATGCTGTTACAGATATGGCATACAATGTAATTAGAAAAGGTAAGAAGGATATTATAGGCACACGCCTGTTTGAAAGTGGCATTACGGCTGAAGAACGACGAGGTTTTCGTAGTGCAAGGCGACGCATAGGTAGAAACAAGCAGAGAATTTCACTACTAAGAGAACTTTTTAATGAGGAAATATCCAAGATAGATGGTGATTTTTTCCTTAGATTAGATGAAAGCATGTATCATTTAGAGGATAAGTCTATCTCACAGCAGAACACTTTATTTAATGATATATTATATAAGGATAATAATCATGGGAAAAAATACCCTACAATTTACCATCTGAGAAAAGCATTAATAAATGGTGAAGTAAGTGATCCTCGCCTACTGTATTTGGCTTTAGCACATATTGTTAAAAACAGAGGGCATTTCCTCTTTGAAGGTAATGAGTTTGGAGATACTGGTAATTTTTCTAATGCTTATGGCTCACTTGATAAACTATTATCAGAGGAATATGAATACTTTAAACTGGATATTACTGATTTAGACAAACTAGAGGCGATAATAAAAAACCGTAGTAACGGAATTAATGATAACGAAAAAGAAATATACAAATTATTATCTCAAAAACCCACATCAGAACAGAAAACCATAATTAAACTAATTCTAGGTGGTTCTGTTAAACTTTCTAAGCTTTTTGGAGACAGTGTAGATGAAGAAATCGCAGATAAGAGCGTAACTTTTAAAGG
Organism: uncultured Oscillospiraceae bacterium; assembly: GCA_964369235.1. Classification (GTDB taxonomy): domain Bacteria; phylum Bacillota; class Clostridia; order Oscillospirales; family Ruminococcaceae; genus CAYJEQ01. The sequence continues at coordinate 868 of CAYJEQ010000109.1, forward strand.
TGATTATGAGAAATTCGGCGATGAATTTGGCAGTAAGCTAGATGATAAGATTCTGCTGATTGAAACTGCTAAGGCAATATATGATTGGTCTGTTCTGGTAGATATCCTAGATTGTCCTAATAATGGTGGGCAGATTACACTATCTGACGCTAAAATACATAAATATAACCTACATAGTCATGATCTTAAACTAGCTAAAGCTATGGTTAAAAAGTATATTCCGGACAGCTACAAAGAGATTTTTGAAAATCCACAGCTAAAAAATAACTACCCTGCATATATAGGCATGAGCAAAAAAGCTGGGAAAAAGCTTGTTATCAAAGAGAAAGTATGTTCTGGGGAGGATTTCTGTGGTTATCTACTTGGTAAGTTTAAAGATATTGAGCTGTCAGAAAATAGTGAGCTAGAACTTAAGGACAGGCTGGAGAAAAAGATTGCTTTCCCTAAGCTAAGAACTAAGGAAAACTCTGTAATCCCCTATCAGGTTCATAAAAAAGAACTTGACTTAATTCTAAATAATAACATAGACAAATTCCCTTTTTTACAAAATAGTGATGGGGACTATATCATTATGGATAAAATAAAGTCTATCTTTATTTTTAGAATACCCTATTATGTAGGTCCACTAAATAGCCATTCTAGCTATGCATGGATAGTAAAAAACCTAGAAGAGCGTATTCTTCCTTGGAATTTTGAGAAGGTTGTTAACAAGGAAGAAAGTGCTGAAAAATTTATTCGTAGAATGACTATTAAATGTACATATCTAAGAGATGAAGATGTTATCCCTCAAAAATCACTACTATATAGTAAATTCACGCTTCTAAATGAGCTTAATAAACTAAAGTTAGATGGAGAGCCTATATCTATAGAGCTAAAGAAAGAGCTATATGAAAATCTATTTAAAAGCCAGAAAAAGATAACCCAAAATCGCCTTAAAACCTATCTGGTGAAAAATAGCAAAGCCGATAAGGATGTTGCTATCACTGGTATAGATGGAGATTTTAAAGGCTCATTAGAATCATATATAGATTTTGTTAATATATTTGGCACACAGTTTAGTGAAGAAATGGCTGAGGATATTATTAAATGGATTACACTATTTTCTGAAGATAAAACCATGCTTAAAAACAAAATTTCTACTAAATACAGTATAGATAAAGAGCAACTTAACAAAGTATCTAGACTTAAATACAGTGGCTGGGGCAGATTTTCTAGGAGGTTTTTAGAGGAGATTTGTGTAGGTGATCAGGTAACTGGAGAAGCTATAAATATAATTGATGCTATGTATCACACCAACCACAATCTTATGGAGCTTTTAAGCAACGACAAAGGCTATATTGATATAATAAATAGCAGTAAACCCAAAAAAGACAATATACCCCTTGATGATATTAAGGAATTATACTGCTCCCCTGCTGTTAAAAAATCTATATGGCAGGTTGTGCAGATTGTAAAAGAGCTTGAAAAGATAATGGGTGGTAAACCTGAAAAACTCTTTATAGAAATGACCAGAGCTGAGGGAGAAAAAATTCCTACAAACTCAAGAAAAAGAGATTTAATAAAAAAATATAGTTACCATAAAAAAGAGTATGGAAACTTATTAGAGCAACTAGAAGGTCAAAGTGAATCTGATCTAAGACAAAAAAAGCTATATCTATACTTCTCACAGCTTGGCAGGTGTGCTTATACAGGAAAATCCATTAACATTGATGACCTAGGATCAGATTTATATGATATTGAGCATATATACCCTCGCTCTAAAACTAAGGATGATAGTATCCACAATAATCTAGTTTTAGTCCATAAAATAGCCAATGCAGAAAAATCTGATACATACCCAATTCCAGTAGATTTTAGACAGGCTGAGCTATGGAAGCTGCTTTTTGAGAAGGAACTTATTAACAAAGAGAAATATAATCGTCTAACCCGTACCAGTGAGTTTGAGCCTAAAGAATTAGAAGGATTTATTGCTCGTCAGCTTGTAGAAACCTCTCAGGCAAGTAAAGCTGTTGCCGAATTATTTAAAAGCTACTATGAAGGCGAAGTTACCAAGGTTTGTTATGTCAAGGCAGGGAATGTATCAGACTTTAGAAATCACTTTAAAATTGTTAAGGTAAGGGATATAAACGATTACCACCATGCTCATGATGCTTATTTAAATATTGTTGTAGGAAATGTATGGGATACTAAATTTACCAACCTGTTCTTTAGAGGTAAACAGTCCTACTCACTAAAACCTGAGATACTATACCCTACCACCAAAGAAAAATATGGTCAGTACGCTTGGGAAAAAGGTAGTGATGGAACTATGAAAACCGTCAAAGATGCAGTGGAAAATAGCCGTATACTATTTACAAGGCATTCATATCAGACTACAGGTACACTTTTTGATCAAACTATATATAAAAAAGGACAGGGTGAATTAGCTGTTAAGCACCCTCAGAACCCAAATGCCCCTTACTACAAACTTACAGATATATCTAAATACGGTAGCTTTAAAAGTATTAAAGGTGCTTACTTCTGCGTTGTAGAACATACCCTAAAGAAAAAACTAGTACGCACTATTGAGTATGTGCCTATATATCTAGCTAAGCAAATTGAAAATGACCCTACTATGCTGGACAAGTATCTACAAGATAAGCTAGGATTAATCAATCACCGAGTAATCCTGTCTAAGCTAAAGTACGGCTCACTACTTAATGTTGAGGGCTTCCCTATGCATATATCTGGGAGAACTGGTGACAGAATATTATTTAGAGGTGCTGTACAGCTTAGACTTAGTACAGAAGATGTAAAATATTTTAAACGAGTATCAAAGTTTGTAGATAGGTATAAAAACAACCCTAATATTAAGGTAAATAGTATTGATGGTATTACATCAGAATATAATCTTAAATACTATGATTTATTTACTGATAAACTAAAAAATAGCATTTACAGGATTAGACTAAGTGCCCAAGGGGATACCCTTGCTGATAAACGAGATATATTTGAAAAACTCTCATTAGAGCTACAGTGCAAGGTTTTAATTAATATTTTAGTAATGTTTAAGTGTAATGCATCTTCATCTGATATTTCTCAGATCGGAGGAGGTGCACATGTTGCTATCATTGCTATCGGCAAGAAAATCAGTGAAAGAAAATCTGTAAGACTAATAAACCAATCTATAACAGGAATGTACGAAAATAGTATAGACTTATTAAAGTAGAGGTAATTATATGAGCTTTAGAGTTGTTTTGGTTTCCACCTCAGCAAAACTGGATCTTAAACTTAATCACCTAGTTATTAGAAATGAAAATATAGTTAAAATACCTATTTCAGAGATTGCCGTACTTATTATTGAAAGTACGGCTACCTCTGCTACCTCAGCAGTGCTTTGTGAACTGGTTAAAAATAAGGTAAAGGTAATATTCTGTGATGAAAAGCGAAATCCTATTACCCAGTTTATGCAAGGATTAGAGGGTATAGAGAATGACCATGCTTTTTTTATAGGCGATAAAGAAATTAATCCTAAAAAAGATATGGAGATAATTACAGATTTTTTCTCACTAGATATTAATCAAACAAAAAATCTAACCAAACTCTATAACTATATTAAATCTGATTTAATAAACGAGGAAAAATATCAAGAAACTACTGGTCTAACTATGAAGATGTTAGATTATATTAATACTCTAATATCAGATATTGATTTTAAACTTATTTATGAAGATGACATAGACCTTGTTCATATTCTAAAAATGGTAAATCTAAAATTTTATTACGAAGAATCCACATTAGTCGAAAAACTTATTGATTATCTAAAGATAATGAACGGATTTTTCGGTAAAAAGCTTTTTGTATTATTAAATTTCAAAAGCACTTTTTCAGATAGTGAACAGCTAGAACTCTACAAATTTTTACAGTATAATAAGATTGAAATTTTCTTAATAGAAAGCATTATGCCCTCTAACAAACTGGAAAGTGAACAGTACCGAATTATTGATGAAGATTTGTGTGTAATTTATTGACTTACTACCGATAAACATAGTATAATAAACTAAATTATACTATGTTTATCATATAAAATTAGAAGTGTAGTGGCTTTTATATTCTTAAATTTGAGGTTTGAGAATAGTGTAATTTTATATGGTAGTAAAACCAGTAGTCGCAGTAGTTGTCATCCACAGTGTTTTAGAATAGTG
>CAYJEQ010000110.1:0-4949 GCA_964369235.1 uncultured Oscillospiraceae bacterium
AACACCCTTGTTTTGAGGTTAAATCGCCACAATATTGTGGCGACCTATAACTGTGCGCTAAGCACACAGTTATTCAGTAAGCATTAATTAGTACCATATGTGTTTTCGCCAGTTATAACACCGAAAACTTTCTCATGAGAAAACCACATAAAACTTCAGGAAAGGAATGAACTTTTTATGGCTAAAGTTATACTTATAACCTCCGGTGATGGAGGCGTAGGCAAAACCACCCTAGCTGTAAATCTAGGAGAGATTATCTCTAAGAAAAACAAAAAAGTCACCCTTATTGAATGTGATAGTGGCAGAAGGAATATGGATATTCTCCTAGGTGTGGAGGATAGTATAGTCTATGATTTTTCCGATGTGGTAACTAGGGGATGTAGCCCAGAGATGGCACTGATAAAATCCTCAGAAGATAGTGATGTATATTTAATCCCTGCTAGTTATAATAAAGGATTTCTCCCTAAAAAACAGGAAACAGCTAGATTTATAAATATACTGGGAAAAGCCTGTGACTGTATAATACTAGATTGTGGTAATTCTCCCGATATTATCAAAGTCCTAGCTCCTATAGTGGACATGGCTTTAGTGGTAACAACACCCTATCCAGTTTCTGTAAGAGAGGCTGGGAAAATAGGTGATGCACTATGGGATAATGGAGTAAAAAACAGCAAATTAGTCATAAATAAAGTAGAGCTTAACAGGGAAAATCCTCTGGAAAATTTCGATGAAATAATGGATAACACCTCTATGGGGCTAATAGCTGTACTGCCTTATGATAGGGAGATTTATAGCTGTAATCAGAAGAATTTCTCACCAATACTGAAAAAAACCCTAAATAATTTAGCTAATAGGCTATTTGATGAACATATTGACCTTGCAATTAAGTAAAAATAGTTATATAATAGTAGATGGAATATAATAAATTTAGTTAAAAAATAAAGAAATTTAATATAACAGGAGTGATCGTAAATGAATGTAGCATTAATTGCTCATGACGCAAAAAAAGAACTTATGGTACAGTTTTGTATAGCATACTGTGGTGTGCTTAGCAGACATAATCTATGTGCCACAGGTACAACAGGAAAGTTAGTTTCAGAGGCAACAGGATTGGATATTTTTAGATTTTTAAGTGGTTCTCAGGGTGGAGATCAGCAGATAGCTTCCCGTATAGCTTGCAACGAAATAGATCTACTAATATTCATGAGAGATGCAAACACCAGCACCCAGAAAGAACCAGATATTGCTGGGCTTCTTCGTCTATGTGATGTTCACAACATCCCTGTAGCTACTAACATCGCTACAGCTGAGGCGCTAATCCATGCTCTAGAAAGAGGAGATCTTGACTGGAGAAATATTGTAAATCCTAAGCGATAGGACTGGATAAAATAGGATTTTTTCGCTTCTATGCAGAGAAAAACTGCATAGGAGCGATTTGTGTTAATATAATGAACTCCCTAAGGGGATAGACTTAATATAAAGGAGGACTGTTAGATGGCAGTTATTAATCAAGCCCCTAAAGGCACTAAGGATCTTCTACCTTCACAGGTACACAAGTACCAGTATATAGAATCTGTGTCTGCTCAGGTGGCAGAGTTTTATGGATATAAGGAAATTCGCACACCTACTTTTGAACATACTGAGCTTTTCACCCGTTCAGTAGGTGATACCACCGATATAGTACAAAAAGAAATGTACACATTTATGGATAAAGGTGATAGATCCATTACCCTTCGTCCAGAGGGAACAGCTGGGGCACTGCGTGCAGTTATTGAGAAAGGTCTACTTAACGAGGCACTACCACTTAAGCTATTCTATCAGCTATCCTGTTTTAGATATGAGAAACCACAGGCTGGGAGATTTAGAGAGTTTCATCAGTTTGGGGTGGAGCTACTAGGTGCACCACTGCCTTCTGCCGATGTGGAGATTATCTCCATGGTAGACACACTGCTAGGTAAACTGGGCATTACTGATATACACCTAGAGATTAACTCTATTGGTTGTCCTAGCTGTAGACCACAGTATAATCAGAAGCTGGTAGATTTTCTAAATAGCCACAGTGATAAACTGTGTAAAACCTGTAATGAGCGTCTAGTGAAAAACCCAATGAGAGTGCTAGATTGTAAGGTGGAAAGCTGTAAGGAAATCACTAAGGATGCACCAGTATCCTTAGATCACCTATGTGAAGAATGTGACAGCCACCACAGCACAGTTAAATCCATGCTAGATGCTATGGACATTAACTATAAGGAAAACAGTGGTATTGTAAGAGGACTGGACTACTACACCAAAACAGTATTTGAGTTTATTAGTGATAAGATTGGCTCACAGGGAACAGTTTGTGGTGGTGGTAGATATGATGGACTACTAGAACAGCTAGGAGCAAAGCCTACACCGGGTATTGGATTTGGTATGGGTATTGAGCGACTGGTAAGTGTTATGGAAAACTGTGGAGCAGAGTTCCCAGAGCCAGAATGCTGTGATATATACATTGCACCAATGGGAGTAGATGCACAGGTTTACGCTATGAAGATGGTTAATAATATGCGCAGACATTTTATCTATGCAGAAACTGACATAGTGGGCAGAAGCCTAAAAGCACAGATGAAATACGCTGATAAAATCGGCGCTAAATACACAATTGTCCTCGGTGATAATGAGATTGCCACAGGAAAAGCTAACCTAAAGAACATGGAAAATGGCGAAACTGTAGAGGTTATCCTAGGAGATGATTTAACAGAAACAATACTAGGGGAGCATTAGTCCTCAAAGGCATAATAGAATAGATAATCTGAAAGGAAGAAAATATAATGGCAGATAATATGACGGGGCTAAAACGCACCCATTATTGTGGAGATATTACCTCAGCAAATATTGGGGAAGAGGTAGTAGTATCAGGTTGGGCAGCAAAGACAAGAGATAAAGGTAAGCTGGTTTTTGTTGATTTAAGAGATAGAATGGGCGTATTACAGCTGGTGTTTGATGACGGAAGTGATCAGGCTATACTGGAAAAAGCAGCAACTATCAGAGCTGAATTTGTAATTATGGCTAAGGGTATAGTTAGAAAGAGAGAGGCAATAAACAGCGAGATTAAAACTGGTGAAGTTGAGATTTTTGTAACTGATCTTAGAATACTAGCTAAGGCAGCAACACCTCCTTTTGAGATTACCGATAACAGCAATGTTAAGGAAGAACTTCGTTTAAAATATCGCTACCTTGACCTTAGAAGAACCGAGATGCAAAACACAATGATTATGCGTCACAAGATTGTTAAGGCAGCTAGAGATTATTTTGATAACAATAAATTCCTTGAGGTAGAAACACCTATCCTAATTAAGTCCACCCCAGAAGGAGCGAGAGATTACCTTGTACCTTCTCGTGTACATGAAGGTAAATTCTACGCACTGCCACAGTCCCCACAGCTATACAAACAGCTTCTAATGCTTTCTGGTTATGACAGATATATGCAGATTGCTAAGTGCTTTAGAGATGAAGACTTGAGAGCAGACCGTCAGCCAGAGTTTACTCAGATAGACATTGAGATGTCCTTTGTAGACGAAGAAGATGTAATGGCTATGAATGAAGGCTTTATGGTGGAATGCTTTAAAAAGGTTATGGATGTAGATGTTAAAGCACCATTTAAGCGTATTCCATATGATGAAGCTATGAATAGATACGGTAGCGATAAGCCAGATACAAGATTTGGTTTAGAGCTTGTTGATATTAGCGATATTCTAGCTAATACTGAGTTTAAGGTATTTGCTGGAGCTTTAGCAAATGGTGGTAGCATCAGATGTATTAAGGTGCCAAATGCAGCAGATATCCTAACTCGTAAAGAGGTGGACAAGCTAGTTGAGTTTGTTAAAACCTACAAGGCAAAAGGATTAGCATTTACAAGAATTACAGCTGATGGAGCTTCCTCCTCCTTTGAGAAATTCCTAAGTGAAGATGAAGTAAAGGCAATCCACGCTAGACTAGAAATGACAACAAATGATGTTATGCTAGTAGTAGCTGATGCTAATAATGTGGTATTTGACAGCCTAGGAGCACTGAGAAATCATCTAGCACAGAAGCTAAATCTAATCGAAAAAGGCACCTATGATCTACTGTGGGTAACAGATTTCCCACTGTTTGAACATGATGAAGAGGAAGACAGATATGTGGCAAAGCATCATCCATTTACCTCTCCTAAACTAGAAGATTTAGATAAGCTAGTAAGTGATCCAGCTAATGCTAGAGCTAGAGCTTATGATCTAGTGCTTAATGGTACTGAGCTTGGTGGTGGTTCTATTAGAATTAACGATCCAGAGCTACAACAGCAGATGTTTACAGCGTTAGGCTTTACAGAGGAGCAGTCCTATGAAAGATTTGGATTCCTTCTTGATGCCTTTAAATACGGTGTACCTCCTCATGGTGGTATGGCTTATGGACTGGATAGAATGGTAATGCTAATGTTAGATAAAGAATCTATCAGAGATGTTATTGCCTTCCCTAAGGTGCAGAATGCCAGCGAATTAATGACCATGTGTCCATCTTTCGTTGAGGAAAAATCCCTAGACGAGCTACACATACAGGTTAAGGAAACTGCTAGTGAAACAGCAGAGGAAACAGCAGAATAAAATAATTTGTAAAACCAGCTATCTATAATGGATAGTTGGTTTTCTTATTATGTATTTACTTAGTCTAGCGACACAGCACCTCAGCAGTGGAATTGCTAATGTAAACTACTCACTCAGCCTAAAGCCACAGCACCTCAGCTGGGGGCGTTGCCCCATAGCGATATTGCTGTTATCTGTTTATAAGCCTATCCCCCAGTAACTTTTATCGTCAGATAAAAGTAGGCAAAAGCTGAGTTAGGGAAGGGCTATATTCACCCTTCCCTAACAACCTAACCCAGAACAATGAGATTTAGAACTCAGTCATTAACATAGACAGCCATTCTCTTGACT
>CAYJEQ010000111.1:0-4870 GCA_964369235.1 uncultured Oscillospiraceae bacterium
GTTTAACAGTAAATAAACTTGCAAATCTTTCAGGTATTTCTCAAAGTTTTTTACGCGATGTAGAACTTGGGAAGAAGAAGCCGACGGTAGAAACCGTATCACTTTTGTGCGAAGCACTTGAATTAACACTTGGTGATTTTTTCAATGATGGCACGCCATCGGCTCTTAAAGAGAGTGATTTGTTACAGCAAATCTATCGTCTAACTCCCGCACAGCAAAAAACACTAATAAACTTTCTCAAAGAATTACAGTGACTTTCCACCGACTTATTTAATAGTCGGTGGCTTTTCTTTGCTGTAAATACATTATATCAACCAAGTTGGACAGTATTTGGGGTTTATGAAAAAAACATAAAAGACTTGCACATTTTATAGCACAAGTCTTTTTTATTTCGTATTCAGTTGATTTTGACCCCCGTGGTCAGAATGTTTCTTTACTGGTAGCCGTATTTAGGATTAGCTGTTTTTTGTATCTATTAGATAGTTATATTTTTCCACTGTGGCTTTGTTATTATAATCCCTAGGGAGCTCTTATGTAAAAGTTAATAGAAAAAATCTATAACAAACTAGAATAGAAGTATAAAATATACTAAAAATACGCCCAATCTCCTATTGCAAAGATAGCTTCTGCTAGGTTATAATACTTGTAATGGTTTTCTAATTACTGGAATAGTTAGAGGCGAGTATTTACTGGCGAAAGGCATGGTTATAAGAATGGTGTATAATAATTTTGACTCCCTTATTAATATGGTTAAATCAGACTCGGCAAAGAAGAAAATGGCAGTGGCAGTAGCTGCTGATCATCACACCCTAGAAGCTGTAATAGACGCAGCAAAAAATGGAATTATCGACCCTGTACTAATAGGTGACAGTGGGAAGATTAAGGAGATTTTATCAGAAATGGGAGAGAGTGTATCAGAAGATGCCATCTACCATGAAACTGATGAGGTCTTAGCCTGTGAGAAGGCTGTATCCCTTGTAAAAGAAGGCAAAGCTGACTTTTTAATGAAGGGCTTAGTGGATACCAAGGTAATATTAAAAGCTGTGGTAGACAAGGAAAAAGGCCTAGGCAAAGGCGCCACCATGTCCCATTTTGGTATATTTGAAGTACCTAGCTACCATAAATTACTGGTGGTTGTAGATGGTGGAATGGTGCCATATCCAACACTAGAGCAAAAGAAAGACATAATAAATAATGCAGTGGATACCCTGCTGTCCATGGGTTACCAGAATCCTAAGGTAGGTGCCCTAACCTGTGTGGAAAAGCTAAATCCTAAAATGCCTGAAACAGTAGAAGCAAACCAGCTTAAAGAGATGAATATATCTGGCGAAATCCCAAACTGTATAGTAGAAGGGCCTATTTCCTTTGACTGTGCAACTTCTAGTGAGATAGCAGAGATAAAAGGCTACAAAAGTCCTGTGGCAGGTGATGCAGACATAGTTTTATGCACTGATATACACAGTGGCAATATACTGGTAAAATGCCTACTTACAATGGCAAATGCCAAGTTAGCAGGATTTATAGTAGGGGCAAAATGCCCAATAGTGCTAACCTCTAGAGCATCTTCTGCTCAGGAGAAATACCTATCAATAGTTGTTTCAGCAGCAGCTACTAAATAGTTAATTTTACAGTTTAAGGGAATGAGTTTTGTGTGTTTATAAGCCACAAAGCATTTAGAAAGGAAATAATTATGATTTATAAAGTTTTATCTATAAACCCAGGTTCCACCTCTACAAAAATTGCCCTATATGAAAATGAAACGGAGCTTTTCTGCACAACAATTAGACATAAAACAGAGGAGCTAACAGCCTTTGCTGAGATAGCTGACCAGTATGATTTTAGAAAAGATTTAGTTATAAAAGAGCTAGAAAAAAGTGGCTATAAAATCGAAGATCTATCTGCTGTAGTAGGCAGAGGTGGTCTATTCCCTAATATTAAAAGTGGTGGCTACATAGTAAATGACAATATTAAAAAAGCTGTGTTCTCTGCCGAGATGACCCCCCACGCCTCCAATCTAGGATCCCTAGTAAGTAAGGCAATAGCAGATCAGGTGGGAATACCTGCCTATGTATATGACTGTGTTTCCTCTGACGAAATGGAAAGCTATGTTAAGATTACAGGCCTACCTGATGCTAGACGAGTAAACACCTGCCATGTGCTAAACACCAAGGCAATGGGTAGAAAATACGCTGAGGAAATCGGCGCAAAATACGAAGACCTTAACCTTGTAATTGCACACCTAGGTGGTGGTATTACAGTAAGTGCCCATGAAAAAGGCAGAATTGCCGATCAGCTTGCAGATGATGAGGGCCCATTCTCCCCTGAGCGTGCTGGCGCTATCCCAATGCTACAGTTTATTAAACTGGCTTATAGTGGCAACTGGGACGCTAAGGAGATGAGCAAGCGAATTAGAGGTAATGGTGGACTTAAGGCTTATTTTGGCACCAGTGATTGTCAGGAAATCGAGAAGATGATAGAGGCTGGCGACGATAAGGTAAAAGAAGTATACGACGCTATGGCTTACAATGTGGCTAAGGGTATCGGCACTATGTCCCCAGCTTTAAGATTTAAGGTTGATGCAGTAATTATCACTGGTGGTATTGCCTATTCTAAATACCTAACCCAGAAGATTGTTAGCTACCTAGGAAATTACACTAAGATCGTAGTAATGCCTGGAGAAAACGAAATGGAATCCTTAACTTTTGGGGCTCTTAGAATACTAAGAGGTGAAGAAGTAGCACAGGAGTATTAATAGTAATATCCTTAAATAAATTATCCACAGCTTATTAGTAGGCTGTGGATAATCTTATCTAATTACATATAGAATACAAATAACTTACAGAAAGGTAGTGTAATTATAGATAGAGAAACACTTTACAGTCATATAGAGGAAAAATCCCTAGAGAAGGTTACTCCTATAATAAAGTATATAGAAGACAATCACCCTAATGCCACACTAGCAAGCTATAATCAGGGGAAATCCAACTTACCAATTTGGAAGATGGATAATAACTATGTAGGCATAAGCTGTAGAAAGCAGTATATTTCCCTGTATTTTAGCAGTAAGGATTTGGTGGATATTGTAGTGGAAAACTGCCCCACAGCCAAAGGCAGAAAGGGCTGTGTAAATCTTAGTTATAGTAAGGATTTGCCCTATGAGGCTATTTTTAAGGCCATAGATAGGTGTTTTTTAAAGGATTAGAAATAATATATATAATCATATAGGGGTGTATCTTTTGCTTAGTAGCAAGAGAATACACCCCTATTTTAATACCAAACCTTTATCTAAACTGTAGTCATAGCCTCAGCATCATCTTCAACCATTACAACCTCTACATCAATTATATTATCTGTTGTGGTTATGGGTTTTTCTATATTTTCCTCCACCTTGTTAGACAGGTTAACAGGTACCCCATTAATCTGAGTTTCATCATCAAAAGGCACTAGAAGATACTTTCTGCCATTAATCACCTTAGTTTCCAGTGTGCCACTATGCTCTGGCTTAACTGAAATTTTCATCTGTGGACAGGTAATCTCAAACTTCTTACAATCCATAATATTTTCTGGATTTACCATACCTGTAGGGAAAATCTCCTCGCATTTACTGGTAAAGGCATCTATCTTCTCGTTGGACACCCCTCCATAGCTTAGAATATCGCCGATTTCATCAATGGAAATATCCAGTGGCTCAGGATTTTTTGTAGCTGTATGCTCCATTATCTTCTCAGATATATGTCCATGTATAGACTGCATTAGATTAACGCTACACTCCTCATCTAGGGTATCAGCTAGTATAAACTGAAAATTCTCCTTTGCCTCCACCGAGGACATAGGCAGTGGGGTGTTAAATATACTATCTACAAACTCATCATACAGAAGCTCTGGGCTTTTGGAATAAAGTAAGGAACTATAGATATTGGCTCCACCATCAGTAAAGGCTGGGAAGATAAATCCAACCTCAGGAGGGCATACAGTCTGCTTAGTAGTAAAGCCATGGAAACCATCGTCTTTAGTGTATCCTAGTGCAGATTTACCATCCTTTACTGGGCAAACAGCACAGATAAAATAGGTAAACATATCCTGTGACTCCCCTTCACCACTTCTAGAAGGCAGGTCAAAACTTTCGCTAGCTAGTAGTATTAGGTAGTTTTCGTCCTCCATGGAAATAGTAGGGATAACCTTGTTAAAAAACTCCTCCCTAACTGCTTCATCTTCAAGTTTGGAGTTTCTCAGTGCCATTAGTAGGCGATGTTCATCACTATCGGCAACTTGATGGGTGGCAAAATCTATATTAATAAGGTTCTTCCCCAAACTGCCTGATAGGGTTTTCTTTAGAAAGCCTAGGTACTTTTCCACTTCGCTTTCACTGGCTAGGCTCATGGAACAGTTTAGATGGCTGATTATCTCTTTTCTAACATTGACATAACAACCATATATATTATGTATTGAGTGCTTGTCCACTGCAAGTCGTCTGCGTATCTGACTAATGTCTTTTTTATTCAAAAAAATCTCTCCCTTTTTTATAAAATCATAAAATGCTACCTTGATATTATACCAACGCCATAGAATAATTGCAAACAATATTAGCTAATTGCTCTACTCATAAATATATACTATTTTATAAGGCGTTTTTTGGTGAATAAGGTAGTTTTTATTTATTTATATTATACGAAGTATGAGTATAATATAAATTTGCCATTTGCTTTTGTCCGTCACACAGCACCTCAGCGAGGGGCGTTGCCCCATAGCAGCATTATCGTTATCTACTTATAAACCTAATACCCCACCGTACTTTTATCGTCAGATAAAAGTAGGCAAAAGCTGAGTCAGGGAAGGGCTATATTCACCCTTCCCTAACAACCTAACCCAG
>CAYJEQ010000112.1:0-4689 GCA_964369235.1 uncultured Oscillospiraceae bacterium
CTTTAATTAATTTTAAAAAATCTATTATCTAAGCCCTAAAATACCTAAAAAGCCTACTACAGACCCTATTTACTAACAGAAAACACTTCATGTGCCATGTTAATTCCTTTGTAGTGTTTCATTTGATTGCCTACCTTTACCATGCCGTTATTTAAGGCAATTTTTATTGAGGGGAGATTATTCTCTCTTATTATAGAAAAAATCTCACTACAATCTAAATGGGTAAAGGCATATTCCTTCCACAGTTGTGCTGAGGCTGTGGCATAGCCTTTGTGCCAGTAATCTTTATTAAAAAGATAACCTATCTCCAGCACCCACCTGTCACCCCAAAGCTGTTTGGTAATTCCACATTGTCCTATTAATACATTATTCTCTTTAAGGATAACTGCATATAGGCCTAAGCCTTCCTCATAGCGTCTTAGCTGATTGTCCAGCCACTGACCTACCTCCTCCTTAGTAAAAGCACCCTCATAGGCATACATTACCTGTGGATCCTGTAGTATCCTGCATAAATCATCAAAATCATCATAGGTTAGCTTTCTCATATATAAACTACTGTTTTCTAGCATTTTCTCCCTCCTTAGTCCACTAAGCTATTAATTATTACTATACTATAGTTTCAACCAGTTTACAAAATTATTTTATCATTACATAGGGAACACTCTCTACCTGAGCCTACACCATTACCACCTGAACTTAAAAATTATTTTAACTACTGATGGGCTGTGGTGGAATAATAGGTTAATTTAAAACATATATAAATGCTATACTAAATATAAATAATCTGCACCAGATTGTTTATTCCCTCCAAGTATTGATTGATGTTATCTACTAACTCAGCCTAAGCCACAGCACCTCAGTCAGGGGCTCGAATATGGGTAAATAAACAGCAGCAACCATCACCTAAAGGGTAAACACATAGTTCTGACCCTAAATAATAACCACAGAAAGGGAATAACTATATATGGATCTAGCACAAGAACAGCTTTATAGATATAATCTCTACAGCCTTAAAGGTAGGGTAGAACATCTATCCATACTGCCTTTAAAGGAGTTTGGCAGTGGTATATACTCTATTAATCTAGGTGGGTATAAAAATCCCATATTAATAGTAGGGGCTGGAGATGATATAGACATGGCATTTTATCTAGTAGATTTTCTTATGTTTTTACTACCTCAGCTAAAATCTGGGGAAAATCTACCTTCCGTTGCCTTTATTCCCTATATTACAAAGGATAATACTAAGGATTTAATGGATTTATGTAGGGAGTGGAATGTATCTCGGTTATACCAACTATCCTTTGGGGATAATAAGATTACAGGTTATCTATCACAGGAGAATTCAGGTAGTTGTCGCCTTATATGCCAATTATTAGATGGTGGTTTCGGCTGTGAATTTTTAGAAACTGCTAGTCTTTCCCACAGCTGTCCTCTGGTGGATTTTTCTAATAATCTACAAGGGGTATCTATAGGTATTTCCCTAACTCCTACTACTGATTACAAGGTACTTATGGATATATTTAAGCTAATTATGGTTTTGTAGATGTGGGGAGTTACCCAATAATTAATGATTCTTTTCCAAATGTTAGGGTAGAATTATATAAGGTGCCTTCCGTCGGCAAGGGAAGGCACCCCAACAATTGATATAGAACCTAATTAAATATAGAACCCATACAAATACAAAGAAACCTCCTGTAGGAAATTCCCACAGGAGGTTTTAAGACTATTTTACTGTATTAGCTTTTCCACAGACCATGTAGATTACAGTATGCATATGTAGCTGTTATCTCATCATCTCCACCAATAAAGAATTCTGTTTCTGGTGTGCCCTGTAGCAGTTTTCTTTGATTGCCGTCTTTAGTTTCTAAAGCAACCCAACCAATATAATGATCCGAGGTCATGGGGTGTGGAACGCTACCTACTCTAATTGTTACTTTGTTTCCCTCTACAATAGCAACAGGAAGATGTTTTTCCACAGAAGCGTCTACTGATCCTGGAATAAGCTCGCTCATTTTATGGCCGCAACAACTAATACCTTGCCCTTTATCTTCCACAAATCCTAGCATATTACCACAAATCTCGCATTTTACAAATTTCATATCTACAACCATCCTTCCTTATAACTTATAGTTATTTATACCTCTAAACAACCGAGATTTTAGGGCAGATTAGCTGTCAAAAACCTAGTTGTTACCTTGTCTTAGATAGTTTGTTCTACACTAAGTCTAGCATATATAAAGGTTGTATACAAGGCATAAAATATTACAAATGTGTAGATAATGTATTTTGTACAAATTTTTGGTATAATACAGAAAATCATGTAGAATTAGCAGGATTTTTTTATAAGAAAGACAAGCATTATTACAAAATTTTTGTGACTTTTTGGAATATTATGTCTAATAATTACTGTGAGTATTATCGTGAATTGCAAAAATATACCAGAGTAATATTTTAACAATTATTTCTATTATTTGGTTATATAACAAATATTGGGGTACTGTCCCTCGCTGTCGGCGAGGGACAGTACCCCAACAGAATTTACCACAACAATTAATATAGAGCCTATTATTTTACTTTATTACCCAGTTATTTATCCGATGTTCAGGTCAAATTATATGTTAGAGTGCTTATACACCTAATAAATCTCAGCCTAAAATCAGTACATCTTGATGTTATGACATCTGGCTGTCAAGATTAACTGCTTCACTGTGAAGTTTTCTAGCTAGGGCAAAATTATTATCCACAATAGCTTTTTCTAAATCATTAATTACCAGTGTGTACTTCTCCTGTATCATTAGATAATCCTTGTCAAAATGCTTTGCATAAATCATCTGTCTAAACTTACGATTGGACATTCTTCTCAGAGTTTTATTCTCGATAATTAGTAGGTAATCCATACAGTTAGCAATAAAGTAAAAGTCATGGGATACCATTACTACTGTTCCCTTAAAGTCCTTGATAGCCTGCTCTAAGGCAACCTGACAATATATATCCAGATGGCTGGAAGGCTCATCAAGTATTAATAAATCTGCTGGAGCGCTAGCGATTTTAGCCATCTGTAGGGTGTTCTTCTCACCACCAGAAAGACTGGATATTTTGCTAGTTAGCACTTCCTTCTCAAAGCTATAGTGACTTAGATAGTTTTCTATCTCATCATAACTCTCAAATCCCAAATCAAAAAACTCATCATAGATGGTGTTTTCTTCAGTTAAGGTTTCGTTTTGTAGCTGGGATAGATAGCATACCTTTGCATTATCATCTAGGTTAATCTCTGGGGAGGTTTTCCCTGCAATAGCTCGTAGTAGAGAGGTTTTACCTGTACCATTACCACCGATTACTGCAACTTTATCCCCATAGTTTATAGTAAAGTTTACATCTTGTAATAGCTTATTTTCATAGGATAACTGGTAATTCTCTGCTGTGATTACTGGCATTGTTTCCTCAGTTTCTTCCCTTGTTTTACTTAGGAAGGAGTAGTCAGGGGTGCGCACATAGATAAATGGCTCTTTAACCTGTTTTTCCAGTAGTCGCTGATGAAATCTCACCCTAGCCTTTAGGGTTTTACCAAACATAGCATCGGAGTTTTCCGTAGCTAGTTCTCTTAGGTCATCAATAAGTTTTTCATTACGCTCTAGCTCTATAGCATCGGCTAAAGCCAGCTCCTGTAGCTCTATTTTCTGCTCTAGTAGAGATAGGTTATACTGGGAGTATCTACCCTCAAACTGCTGTAGCTTGGTGTTTTCTAGGTGGATAACCTTATTAAAGCACTGGTTTAGTAGGTATCTATTATGGGTGATAACTAGCAGTGTGCCTTTATGGCCATTAATTAGGTGCTTTAGAGAATTAAGATTATCAAAGTCTAAGAACACATCTGGCTCGTCCATAATAAGGAGATCCTGTCCAGAAATCATCTCTTTAATAAGCTGTATTAGCTTAAACTCACCACCACTAACCTTAGCTACCGACAGATTAGCATGTCCACCAAGATTTGCTTGGTTAAGTTTTTTCATTATTAGGTTGTGGTAATCGTTGCCACCAATAGCATCAAACTGATCTAAGGCATTTTGATATTCTTCCATTACTGCATCAATATCCTCTGCCTCAGCCATCTTCTCGCATAATAAATCTAAGCCCTGCTGTAGCTCTATAAATTTCTCAGCTATATAGTCAAATACCGTTATATCTCGACGGTCATGATCGTAAAACTGACTGGTAAATCCTATTTTACAGGAAGGATCTACTGTAACCTCACCATCATACAGGTATTTATTTCTACCTGTGATTATGTCTATTAATGTGGTTTTACCGCTACCACTGGTACCGATTAACACACAATGCTCACCTTTTTCAATATTTAGTGAAACATTATCATATAAATCCTTTTTCGGATAGGAAAAGGACAGATTTTCTACTGTAATCATAATAATCTCCATTCTAGTCTGCTTCATAACCACCCCTCTTGGTGGCTATATCCCAACTTATAATACCACCTTAAAGGCTATTTAGTCAACAAAATACTTGCTTTTACGCCTGTTCATTGGTTTATACTTGATATATTACTATTTCTGGATTATAATTTAATTACAAAGTTTCCCAATAAATAGTGCTTACTGAATAACTGTGTGCTTAGCACCCAGTTACAAATCGCCACAATATTGTGGCGATTTAACCTCAAAACAAGGGTGTTTT
>CAYJEQ010000113.1:0-4522 GCA_964369235.1 uncultured Oscillospiraceae bacterium
AATATCTAAAAATTCTATTATTTCATCCACCATTATAGAAATGTGCATACCAGCAGGGGTATTGCCTTTGCTTTTAATTTTATCTATCACATCTCCGTACTTTTCGGGATTATGTTCTTTGTATTTTTCTTTAAAACTTTTAGGATGTGTCCCAGAGTATCTCTTTCTTCTCTTGTGCACCTTATTTTCTTCAGTCATTTTAATCTCCTTTAAATAATCTCTGCCACAATAATACTACATATTAGAAAAGAAATCAATTCTTATAACACAAATAATACTTTATCCACTAAATTCACTGGAATATATCCTATAATGGGTCAAAATAAATTTCATCACAAAACAAAAACAGCTTAAACTATAAGTTTAGACTGTTTTTAATTTTGGTGCGATAAATGGGACATAGCCTTGCATAGCAAGTCTATCACCTTCGGGCATAGGCCCTCACACATTTTCATTTATAATAGAAGATAGTAGCTTCAGATACTATCTTGGGGAGCTAAGTTCTCTCTAGAGAACTTGAGCTTTACCCTCATTAGGGTTCAAGTACCTAATAAAAAACGGCTAACACCTATTGGTGCTAACCGTATTATGGTGCGGTAAATGGGACTTGAACCCATACGTCAAAGACACACGCCCCTCAAGCGTGCCTGTCTGCCGATTCCAGCACTACCGCATAATTACAAATTATTACATTTATGGAGAAAAGGATTATAACAAAATACCAATAATCTTTCATTTGCTTCATTATTATAGCATATATTTTTATGTAAATCAATAGGCGCTTTGTTAGAAAAATACAATTTATTTAATGTTAATCACTAGTATTGTATACTTTTCTTGTGCATTATATAGGATTAATTTAAAATTAACATTTTTTATTTGTTTTTTTAATAGAATTATAGTATAATCTAGTTAGACAGAAATGAATGTAACAATGAGGTGACTATGAAAAAAGCTTTTATACTTTTTCTAGTTTTAACTGGGATTTCCAGTTGTATTTATTACGGATTTACCAGAAGTGATAGTCTGCCTTATTTACCTGTAGTGGAGGACGGTTTTATATTATCTTTTCTCGCTAATGGTGATAATATAATATTTGTGAAAAATACAGAGAGTCTTGTAAAAGATTATCAGCCACTAGCTGAGAATACAGCTGATAGTATAATTTCTAATAGTTGGAAGCTTTTGTTAGTAAATAGAGATAGTCCTCTTACTTCCAGTGAAGAACCTGAAAGATTAGTAAGCGTAACAGGTACAAACTTTAAGGTGGATAGTCGTATATTACCTTCTTTGGAACAGATGATTAGTGATGCACTGAAAGAGGGTGTAGATTTACTGGTGATTTCTGCATATCGCAGTGTGGATACTCAGCAGAATATTTATGATAATGTTTTAAATAGTTATCTTGCTTTAGGTAACTCTTATGATGAAGCAATAGCAGAAACAGAAAATTATGTGGCACTGCCATATTGTAGTGAGCACCATACAGGGCTAGCAGTAGACATTGTAACACCATCATATACAAGATTAGATGAAGGATTTGCAAATACAACAGCTGCAACATGGATGGCACTTAATTGTAGTGATTATGGATTCATAATCAGATATCCCAAAGGGAAAGAAGCCATTACAAAAATTAGTTACGAACCGTGGCATCTAAGATATGTGGGTATAGATGTAGCGGATGAAATAATGAGCAAGGGGATAACCCTAGAAGAATATTTAAACTGATTTAACGAAGAAATAGGAAGTGGTAATTAAGTGAACTTTTTTTCTCATGTTACAATGGGACAGCATCTCTATAAGCATTTTACAGAAAATATGGAGATAAAATTAGATAAAAGAACCTTTGTAATGTGGAATGTTATGCCAGATTTAGCACCAAGCCTGCTAAAATTATCCCATTTTAAAAAGGATATCTATGATCTAGTTATGGAAAAAACAAAGTATCTAGAAGAATATGGCAGTGAAATGGATGTTAAAGAGTATAGCAAACAACTAGGTGTGCTTTGTCACTTTATGTCTGACTTTTTCTGTTATGCCCACGCAGAATATTTTTCAGGCAGTAAGCTTGACCATGCACGATACGAGCTTAATATGCAGTTTTACGGTTATCAGCGCAAAGATATGTTAGGTGCTATTGACCTAATGATAAATAGCTCACTAATGGATAACAGCCAAACTTTATATGAGCAGATAAACAATTTACATGATGAGTATAAGACCGTTGCGCCTTCATTTGGTGTGGACTTTATCTACTCACTAACGGCTTGTGTTAGTATAATGAAATCTATACATAATACAGAAGCAGTTGCGACAAATTAACAAGGTTGGAGGGATATTCTAATTAGAATTTCCCTCCTTTGTTATTGATTAAATAGGGAATATAGGAAGGTTACAGTTTTGAGATATAGTAATATTAGAGAAGGGTTTTTTATAAGTAGACCAAATAGATTTATTGCTCATGTGGAGATAGATGGACAGATAGAGGTTGCCCATGTAAAAAACACAGGTAGGTGTAAAGAGTTATTAACAGATAGGGCAAAAGTATATTTACAGGAGTTTGATACAAAAACCAGAAAGACAAAATATGATTTAATATCTGTATATAAGAATGATATACTGATAAATATGGACAGCCAAGCGCCTAATAATGTAGTAGGTGAATACCTAGAAAAGGGGTACTTAATCCCTGAAATCACCTATATTAAAAGAGAGCAAAAATACGGTGACTCAAGATTTGATTATTATATTGAGGCAGGGGAAAGACGAATATTTGCCGAGGTAAAAGGGGTAACTCTAGAGGAAGATGGGCAGGTAAGATTTCCAGATGCACCTACTGAAAGAGGGATAAAGCATATCTACCATCTTATAGAAGCTATGAAAGAAGGTTATGAAGCATATATAATTTTTGTTATTCAGCTAAAAGGTGCAAAGTATTTCTCGCCAAATGATATGACCCAGCCACAATTTGGCAAAGCACTACGAGAGGCACAGAAGGCAGGGGTTAATATTATAGCACTGGACTGTATAGTAACAAAAGATACCTTAGAGATAGATTTGCCTGTAGCGATAAGACTATAATTAAAAGTTAATGGTATAGACATAAGTGTTAGTAGTAAAACCTTTAAAAGATAATATATAATATGAAAAAGGCTTATTCCTTATAAAAGTAGGGAATAAGCCTCTATATATACTGTATTATGAAGTGCTAGGTCTTACTTTTTTTATTTCTACGGTGGCTGCCATTAATATATGTAAATATCTTTAAAAACCAGCGAATTATAGTGTTGTTAAGATCTTTATGGGCTGCAGCTAGATTAGTAGGGATATCAATGCCTTGTGGGCATTTGCTTACACAGACATTACATTTAGTGCATCTATCTGCACCAGACTTTCCACCACCATTACCACCTTCACAGCGATACATATACTGTATGGTGCTAATTCTACTACCGTTTTTAAAGAAATACTTAGTGTTATAATCAGAGAAACAGCCAGGGATATCAACATTATAAGGACATGGAACACAGTAATTACAGCCTGTGCATGGGACCTTCATTAGTTTTTTATATATGCCTTTAACCTGTTCTATAACCTCTAATTCACTAACATCCATAGAGTTGGGCTGGGTGTAGTCAGCAACCATAATGTTTTCCTCTATTTGGATATCTTCGTTCATGCCACTAAGGACTACAGCCACTTCAGGTTGATTAAATAGCCATCTAAAAGCCCAGTGAGCTGGGGTGCGATCAGGGGAATGATTAGAGAATATCTCTACAGCCTCACTAGGGGTTTTATGAGCAAGATTACCACCTCTAAGTGGCTCCATAACAACTACACCTATACCTAGCTCGGCAGCTCTTTTAAGGCCTGTTATGCCAGCTTGGTAATGCTCATCTATGTAGTTGTACTGTATCTGACAGAAATCCCAAGGATAGTCCTCTAGTATTTTAATAAACTCTTCCTGTCGCCCATGGAAAGAAAAACCAATATGTCTAATTTCACCGCTGGCTTTTTTCTCAGCAATGAATTTCTCTATACCCATAGCTTTAAGAGCTTCCCATTGTTTTAAGCTATCTAGCATATGCATTAGATAATAATCAATATAGTGGGTGTTAAGTCTAGTCAGCTGTGTTTGGAAGAATTTTGCGATGTGTTCAGGTTTTTTGACAAGGAAGCAAGGTAGCTTATCTGCAATAAATACCTTATCTCTTATATCATAGGTATTAATAAAATCACCTAAAATACCTTCACTTTTGCCATTGTGATAAAAGTATGCTGTGTCAAAATAGTTAACCCCCTTACGGTATGCCAACAAAAGCTGTTGCTGGGCAAGCTCCAGATCTAATTTGCCTTTATCGTCTTTAAAACGCATACAGCCAAATCCTAAAACAGACAGGTCATCGCTATCTTTAACTAATTTACGATATTGCATAGGTGTGTAAATTCCTTTCTTGTTACTGTAGGGTGACAGTAGTCGAACCCGCACTGCCCAAAACAGACTATTTTTGGCATTTTG
>CAYJEQ010000114.1:0-4364 GCA_964369235.1 uncultured Oscillospiraceae bacterium
ACTACAGTGAGAAATATCCATAGGAGTTCCACAGGATATAATACTGCCACCTTTATCTCCACCAAAGGGACCTAGCTCAATAATATAGTCACTTTGTCTAATGACATCTATATTATGTTCAATTACAAATACAGAATTACCAGTGGATACTAATTTCTTAAGGAGAATTAATAGCTTATCACAATCAGAAGGATGTAGACCAGTTGTAGGCTCGTCTAAAAGATATAGGCTGTGACCACTGCCACCTTTGGACAGTTCCTTTGATAATTTAAGCCGTTGACACTCTCCACCTGATAGGGTAGTGGTGGATTGTCCTAGTTTTAGGTATCCAAGGCCAACTTCATGTATTACACTTAGTTTTTTATATATATCCTTATTACCCATAAAAAATTCTAGGTTTTCAGCTACGGTCATATTTAAAACATCGGAGATGCTTTTACCATTATAGGTTACAGAAAGCACCTGTTTTTTAAATCTATGACCTTTACAGAGAGGACAAAGCACCTCGACATCATCTAAAAACTGCATATCAAGGGGGATAACCCCCAGTCCTTGGCATTTCTCACATCTGCCACCCTTAACATTAAAGGAAAAATCAGCAGGTTTTAGTTTAAGTTTTTTTGCCTCAGATTGGTTGGAGTACAGCTCTCTAATAAGGGTGAAAACCTCGGTATATGTTGCAATATTACTACGACTTTGTCTGCCAATAGGGCTTTGATCTATGGTAACTACCTCAGAAATATTCTCAAATCCATTAATGGTTTCTGCATTTTTTCTCTGATCTATTACATCAAAAACAAGGCTGCTTTTACCACTGCCAGAAACCCCAGCAAAGGAAACAAGTTGTCCAAGAGGGATATTAACCGATATATTTTTAAGGTTGTGAGCAGTGGCGTTTTTTACGGTGATAAATTTATTGGCAATAATTTTTTTATCATTGGATTTGGATTTTTCCAGAGATAAATACCTAGCAGTCTGTGAAATACTACTTTGCGCCACTTCCATAGGTGTTCCTGTGGCTACAATTTCACCACCATCAGAACCAGCACCAACACCAAAATCAATAACATAGTCACATTCTTTAATAAAATCCATATCGTGATCGATTACCAGAACAGTATTTCCTAAATCACGAAGTTTTTTTATAGCTGATAATAGTAGAGCAGTGTCTTTTGGATGTAGACCTGTGGTAGGCTCATCAAGGATGTATAGCACCCCAGTAAGACCACTTTCTAAGATGTTAGCTAGACGAATACGCTGATTTTCTCCACCAGATAGGGTGGCGATAGGTCGATGTATAGATAGGTATTCCAGACCGATTTTCACTATAGAATTTATTCTTTTTAGAGTATCGGATATAATAACATTAGCAATTTCCTTGGCTGAGTTAGGTAGAGTCAGCTGTGTGTCTTGTAAAAACTCTACCAGTGCAGACATTGAAAATGTGCTTATTTCGGTTATAGTTTTACCATTAAGGGAGCTAGTTCTACCATCAAATCCCAGCCTTGTGCCATGACACTGCTCACAAGGGGTGGTTATTATTGCGCCGGCGATAGCAGTGTTTGCAACTTTCTTTGTGGCAGATTCGATAACCTTTTTATTTACGAAAGTTCTCAGTCCTTCAACATAACCGTCCATTACACGCTTAGGTTTTTTAATATCTGGGAAATGCTTTTTAAACTCCTCGCAATCTACACCATCCAAAAGCACCAGTAGCTCTAGGTCATTATAATCCTTTATAGCCTTACTAACATCAAAGGTAAAACCATAATGGTTACCACAAGCTTTGTGAACATCGGAATAATGCTGCCAAAAGGTTTCATTACCCCAAATTTTTATAGCACCTTCTTTAATAGTAAGGCTAGTATCTATAAGCTGTTTTAAATCCACATCTTTAACTACACCCATACCACTGCATTTAGGACAAGCACCCTCAGTTTTATTAAAGGAGAAACTAGCCATAGTAAGGCGATTAAGCTTAGTTTTACAGTGGGGGCAATCCACATGGGTAAAATCAATCTCGGCATCATCTTGAAAATCAGGAGGCACTTCATTGTTACAATTAGGACAAATCCTTGTTGCAAGTTTTGCGTATAATATGCGAAGATAGGTTAGTATTTCAGTGTATGTGCCAAGGGTAGATCGAGGATTTTTAGAAATTGCCCTCTGTCCAACGGCAATGGAAGGAGAAAGCCCTATAATACTATCAACATCTGGTTTGTTTAGTCCATCTGTTACCATGCCCATTGACTCTAAATATTGACGCTGACATTCTTTTTGTAAAATATCCATAGCAAAACTGCTTTTTCCACTGCCAGATACACCAGTCAGTGCCACAAGTTTGTATTTGGGTATTTCTACAGAAATATCTTTAAGATTATTTTCTCTTGCGCCTGTGATTTTTATTGTGTTTTTCATTATTATAATTATACCTTTCATTAGTGCTGTGAAAATAATTTTTAAACTTCCTCTAGTAGGTAGTCAGCCATAAAGTTTAGTATTTCGGCAAATACAGCCTTTTTATCCTCAGAAAACTTTTCTTCAACTGCATCAATTAAAGTGGCAGACTTTGCATCTTTGCTACTTTCAATTAAGCTTTTAGAAAGGGATAGATATGTCACTCGTTTATCTGTAGTAGATGGTGTCTTAATAACCAAACCTTTATTAGCCAGCTCATTTACCTTTTGCGTAGTGGCAGGACGAGAAAGATTAAGTCTTGTAGCTAGCTGGCTTATGGTCATATTCTCCTTGTGATTTATAATAAAAAGCTGTAAAACATCAGAATAGGGTAGGGTGCTACCGATTTCGCTTTCACTTATGGATTTGTAGCAGTCAATATCCACTGCACTCATAAATTTAAAATACGCCTCTCTCATATAAATATCCATTCCTTTCATTATCCTCTTTAGTTTAAATAGTTTCAATTTTGAAATTATATCACATTAATATCAAAAGGTCAATATAGTTTCAAATATGAAAGTATATCTTGCTGTAACAAAAATACATCATACAAGGAATAAATACTTTATATTTTACAAATATTGTGATAAAATTTATATTAATTCCATTTGAGTAAAGAGGTAGTAATGAAAAAATACTTACTAATAGTCGTTATAATAGCCTGTGTTATAATGGGCATAGTAGATGCAGTTATACAGCCAGAATATTTTATAAAATCCCTTATAAAAATCATCTTATTCATCGGTTTGCCTATTTTTTATTCATTAAGGTATAAAGAAACAAATTTAAAATCTCTTTTTACCCCTAAAAAAGATGGATTTTTATTAGCTATAGGATTAGGTGTGGGAATTTATGCTTTAATTGTAGGGGGGTATTTACTATTACAAAATATCTTTGATTTTTCTGGGGTAACAAAAACTTTAGAAAGCACTATAAATGTTAATAAAGAAAATTTTATCTTAGTTTCTATATACATAGCCTTTGTAAATTCATTTTTAGAAGAATTTTTCTTTAGGGGATTTGCATTCCTATCCTTAAAACCTTTAGCAGAAAGAAAATTTGCCTATTGTTTTAGTGCTGCTATGTTCGCTTTATATCATATTGCAATGATGATTGGGTGGTTTGGGTTAGAACTGATTTTAATTGCCTTACTGGGACTGTTTATAGGTGGGTTAATATTTAATTATCTTAATGAAAAGACAGGTAATATCTATATATCATGGCTAGTGCATATGTGTGCTAACTTTGCAATAAATACTGTTGGATTTATGTTATTTGGGATTATTTAAAATCCAGTAGAACAAAGTGAATTATAGCAGTAAGGATTACACAAACTTTGATAATTACAGTATATATGGAGATATGTAAGTCGGCAATTGGTATATTTGCTTTTACAGTGAACTGGAAAAAGAAGATTTAAAAAGTATATTCCCTGAAAACTATGTAAATATAGTAATGAATTACTATGTCAATAGAGCTTTTGGGAAATCAATATATGTTTGTTGGGGTAAATGGGACATTGCTTTCCATAGCAAGTCAATCACCCTGGGGCTTAGGCCATCACACCTTTTCCCTTATAATAGAAGCTAGTAGCTACAAATACTATCTTCTAGAGCTAAGTTCTCTTTAGAGAACCAGAGTTTTACACTCATTAGGGTTTAAGTCCCTAATAAAAGGTTATTTACTAAATATTAGGTAAAATTATATAGGGTTAACACCTAGTAGGTGCTAACCCTATTTTGTTATTAGCAAGGAGTAAAAGTTATCACACTGTTGATTAACTTTTACGCTTTAATTGCCCATCGCATTTTTGTAGAACTTGCTCTTGTATTTTTTTTGCATTCTTCCTCTGTAGGTCTTATAACATTTCTGGCAACATCGCTGTATATACCACTATTTTTAAG
>CAYJEQ010000115.1:0-4349 GCA_964369235.1 uncultured Oscillospiraceae bacterium
GATAGTAAGCCTATCTGCCATCATAAAACTGGTTCGGATTAGGGGTGGGTGGCTAATATATCCATAATGAAACCAAAGACTAAACCCTTTTTTAGCCCAAAACCTCCAGTATTTACAGTGCTGGGGGTTTTGTTTACTTTGCAATATAAATCGTGGAGTTTTTTAGTGGAATAATAGTCTTTTGCTGTTATTATATGTTGTATATAGTGGAATTATCTGTTATAATTAAATGGATAATGGGGTAAAATCCCCCTGTATGATTTGTGGAAAATATGTCCACAATAATAAATATAGTAAAAGAGGAAAGTTATAGATGTGGTAACACATGGGAAGGATTAACAAGATGAAGGATAACAGAGATAATAGAGGCTCCCGTAACAGTAGTAGTTTCACCGACAATAGAGGAAATAAAAGCAGTGGTAATAGCTACAGCAAAAGCAGTAGCAATAGCAGCAACTATGGGGAAAAGAAGTCCTATGGTGATAAAAAATCCTATGGCGACAAGTCCTACAGCGAGAAAAAATCCTATGGAGATAAATCCTACGGCGAGAAAAAAACCTATGGAGATAAATCCTACAGTGAAAAGAAATCCTATGGCGACAAGAAGTCCTATGGAGATAAGTCCTACGGCGAGAAAAAATCCTATGGAGATAACAGAGGATTTAGAGATAATAGAGATAACAGGGATTTTGACAATACAAGAGAAGCTATGGACAACCATGACAGCGAAGATCGTGACGATAACCGTCCACAGCCTCGTGAAGATGTAGTAGCAGGTAGAAACCCTGTTATTGAGCTACTAAAAAGTGGTAGCGAGGTAGAAAACATCTACATAGAAAAAGGCAAGGCAGTAGGTAGCATTGTTCGTATTATTGCCATAGCTAAGGAACGCGCAATCCCAATTAAGGAAGTTAATAGCCTAAAGCTAGACTCCCTAACCTCCCATGCAAACCATCAGGGTGTAGCAGCAGTAACAGCAGCTTATGAGTATTCCACAGTGGAGGAAATCCTAGCCTCTGCTGGTGAGGAAGCACCTTTTGTAATTATAGCTGATGAAATCGAAGATCCCCACAACCTAGGTGCAATTATCAGAACAGCTGAGGCATCTGGTGCCCACGGTATTATTATACCTAAGCGTCGTGGAGTAGGGCTTACAGCAATAGTAGCTAAAACCTCTGCTGGTGCAGCACAGTATCTGCCAGTAGCTAGAGTATCTAATCTTGTTTCCACACTAGAAGATCTTAAGAAAAAAGGTCTGTGGGTATACTCAGCAGATATGGACGGACAGGAATGGTGCACAGTGGATTACTCTGGAGGTGTTGCCCTAGTGGTAGGCTCCGAGGGTAATGGTGTAAGTAAACTAATTAAAGAAAAGTCTGACTTTATCGTTTCTCTGCCTATGAAGGGCAAGATAAATTCCCTTAATGCCTCTGTAGCAGCAGGTATAGTAATGTATGAAATTTCCCGTCAGCGTTCTGGGGTAAAAGCTAAGTAGTTCCTAGCGCCCCCCTAATTCAAACCCATTAAATAATGAGAGAGGATGATGGAAGAGTGGACAAAAATCAAAATAACGATAATTTACTAGAAGAGATAAAGCGAAAGAAATTAGCTAATGCTAAAGGCAGTAGTGGAACACAGATTAGTAGTAAATCCAGTGGCAGTTCTGTTTGGGGCGATACAGAAGATATTCCTGTAGTTTTACAAAAGACAGCTACTGGCTCTAATAAGACTATGGCTTCCACCGAACCCATAATCCCACCTAAGGAAGAAGATATTAGTATAGATTTTTCCAGTTTATTTAGTCAACTACCTAAGGAAGAAAAATTAGAGTATACTCCTAAAACTTCAGTAGCAGTAGAGGAGGCACCAGCTCCCCCCACTGTAAAATCTACCAAAACCTTTGACACTGCAAAGGCTTATGAGGCTGTAGCCGATACTAGGACTATGGAGATACCATTGCCTTTCAAGAAAGCCATAGAAGATACCACTACACCTGTAGTGACCACTACACCTGTAGTGGCTTCTAAACCAGTGAAAATTCCTACTCCTGTAGAAACTCCTACACCTATCATAGCCCCTAAACCAGTGGAAGCAGAGGAAAAGATTGAGCTTCCATCTGAGGAAATCCCTAGCCAGCCTAAGGAAGAAAAAGTGCCCTATTCAAGGCTGGGCAAGGTAGAGATTACAGGATTTGGCGAAGGTGGATTTAACCCCTATAATAAGGAAGATAAGAAAAGTAAAGCCAAAGGTAAATCCAAAGAAAACTCCACCGAGAAAAAATCTATTATTGCTGAAACAGCTAATAAAACCAAGGCTTTTCTCATAAATATTGACAATAATCTTTTTGATGATGATGTAGGCGAGGCTAAGGTAATAAATGTTCCTGTAACCCAGCTAGACAACGACAAGGCAACAACTGGCTTTACTAGGACTATTCCTGATTTAAAGACCAAGCCTACTATAACCAAGCTAAAACCTGCACAGCAGGAACAGGAAGACAAGAAGATTAAGGAAGATTTTGAAGATCCTGATCAGGCTGTTTACATCTCCCAGCGACTTGGCAAAGATGTTACCTACTACAATATTATATCGGTGGTAATGATACTGCTTTTTGGGGTATCAATGTATCTTGCCTTTTCCCTAGATAATCCACTGGCTCTACCGAGATTTCTATTCCCTGAGGAATCCCCTCTTAACTTTATTGGGGCTAATTTAGGACTGGTAGCTTTAGCTATGATTTTATGTAATAACGCCATAGGCACAGGACTAGTGGCACTATTTAACCTTAAACCAGACTCCGACACCCCTATTGCCATAGCTGCTGTTGCTGTTATTGCTCAGGGAGCTGCACTGCTGGCAACACCGGAGCAGATATATGCCACAGGGGTAAATCTATACTTTGTAGTGGTTATATTCGGGCTGATGATAAATAGCTTTGGCAAGAAGATAATGAGTCAGCGTATATTTAATAACTTTAAAGTGGTAAGCTTTGAGGGAGATAAATACTCTGCTGGTATCCTTACAGAGAAAAATATCTGTAAACCTATGACCAAAGGTCAGGAGCTGGAAAACCCTGCTATTATGTATAGCTGTAAGGCAGATTTTCTAACAGGTTTTAAATACTACTCCTATTCTGAGGACTACACCGAAAACCTAACTAGAATTACAGCTCCATTATTTCTTGTTTTTAATATTATTATCTCCATTGTAGCCTTTGTAATGTTTAAGGATATAAATACTGCTTTAACCGTTCTTACCGCTCTAATGTGTATCTGTGCACCTATTACCTCCACCTTAGTAGGTAATCTACCTATGTGGCGACTTTCTAAGAAAATCTCCCCACAGGGCGGTGCTGTTACAGGCTATCAGGCACTGGACGATTTTGATGAGATAAACACCCTTGCTGTGGATATTGGTGAGCTTTTCTCCGGTGGTAGAGTTATCCTTCATGGGATTAAGTCCCTACAGGAAAACCGTATCGATGAGGCAATTATCGACGCAGCCAGCGTTATGGTACAGGCTAATGGTATTTTAAAAGATGTATTTATGGAGATGATTGGCAGAAAAGACAATCTTCTAAAAGAAGTAGACAGCCTATCTTATGAGGATAATATGGGGCTTTCTGCTTGGGTAGGTGGCAAGCGAGTATTAATCGGCAATCGTCTATTAATGGAAAACCACGGTTTATACCCTCCTATTCTAGCCAAAGAAAAAGACTATGAGAAAAAAGGCTTTGATACTGTGTACATCTCTAATTCAGGAGAGATGACTGCTATATTCATTGTTGAGTATAAAGGCACTACTGTAATGGCAGATAACCTATTTAGACTTTGTCGTAAGGGTATCGGTCTATCGGTATACGCTACCGACCCTAATATTACAGCAGAAAAAATACAGAAGATTTTCGGCTTCCCAGCTGAGCTGGTAACCATTATATCCTCTGGGCTACACAGCACCTTTAATCAGATGGCTTGCGACCGTTCTAGGGCACCTTCTAAGGTTTCTCTACCTTCTGACTTCTCGGTAATGATAGCTACTATCTGTGGCATACTATCTGCTAAAACCTCTATTCTACTAGGGGCAATCTTTCAGATACTAGGCATGGTGCTAGGTTATGGTTTCCTAGTGTTCTTTACCTTTACAGGCGAGCTGGACAATGCTAGCTTCCAGTTAATTCTAGGATTTCAGGCTTTATGGGGTATCCTTACCCTGTTAACTGCTAATATTAGAAAAATTTAGCACTAATTAGTAAAGCGCAATTATCTGTAAATGTGATTTTATATCAATTATAAAGGGCTCTTTGTCAATAGTTGGGGTAGACGATAAAAAAGAATATGAGTAGGTGGTGA
>CAYJEQ010000116.1:0-4269 GCA_964369235.1 uncultured Oscillospiraceae bacterium
TAC
The DNA here is from genome assembly GCA_964369235.1 of uncultured Oscillospiraceae bacterium. GTDB lineage: Bacteria > Bacillota > Clostridia > Oscillospirales > Ruminococcaceae > CAYJEQ01. Next base: position 4 of record CAYJEQ010000116.1, read on the forward strand.
CCTTATAGGGTTAGTGCAAGCCACCCGTTGTCACGGGTGGTCTTGACTTTACAGTTATTTATATATTAAATATTGTGACATGCACCATAGTATTTAATGATCAAGGGGGATTTTATGGTAGTTTTAGGGCTGTAATAGGGTCTAGGTATACTCTATCTTTTTCCATAGAGAAATGTAGGTGGGGGTCAAGGGAGATTTCACAGGGGACTTTATCAGTAACGCCAATAACACTGCCCTGTGTTACGGCATCGCCTGTAGCCAAACTGCCATCGGCAACTACTCCACAGTATACCGAGGTATTACCGTCGCCATGGGTAATCTTTACCACCCCACCCCATAGTTTGTCAATGTAGATATCGGTTATAGTGCCATCAGCAACAGCTAGGATTTCACTGCCTTCTGGAGCTTTAATGTCTATTCCATTATGGGTGCGCCACTCATTAAGGGTAACATCTTTTACCAGCTTATCCCCTGAAAACAGTGCGAAAATATCCCCCTCATAGGGCATAATATAGGAAACTTCTTCACTTACCACTGTTTTGGCGTCGGTTTGCTTTTCTGGAGGACTGTAGCTTTCACTAGGGGTGCTTTCCTCAGTTGGTGCAGATGGACTAGGCGATGGTGAAGGCTCGTCCTCCTCCTCCTCTACCTGCACATGGGACTGGGGGTTTTCTGCCTGCTGTGCTGGAAAATCCCACTGTTCCTCTGCTTGTGACCTAGCATTCTCTGCTATGGCAGAATTATTCTCCTCTATACTTTCCATTGTGCGATTAATTGAGGTCCAGGCAGTTGCGCCAGCACCGATTAAACACACTGCCATTACAGCGTAAAAGCCATTGCCAGACAGAAATTTAATAATGCCATTTTCTTGTTTTTTAGGGTTTTGTGCCATTATAATCATCTTCCTTTCCTATATCTTAAAACAATCCACTAGCTAAACTAAAATGAATAATCATAGATTTAACTTTATTTTGTACAGTTATGGACTATATTATACCTTTATTTCCTATTATTTTGTTTTTTACCAAATATTTCACTGATACCCATAATAATTAGCAGTAACCCAAAAGCCTTACCTAAAAGCTGGGTAGGCAGTTGCTCCCTAAGATATATCCCTAGAAACACCCCAGGAATAGCCCATAAAATAAGCTTAGGGAGGATTTTGTAGTTTATATAACCATTTCTGCTGTGGATTACTATAGACACTACTGCTGTAGCCATAAAGAAAAATAGATTAATCCCCTGTGCCACCAGCTGATCCACAGCCATAAAAAGGGTAAGGTAGATAATAAGCACCCCACCACCACCTAAACCCATTGCCCCTAGTACCCCAGCTATAAAAACTGCTATTCCCATTATGATGTCATTCATTTAAATAATCCTTCCTTTTGTTTGAAAATTTATTTTCAAACAAATACTCATTCCATTTAGGATGTTTTGTGTGTTTTGACAACCTATTAGGGTGGCAAATTTCGCTAATGCTTTACAGCGAAATCACAAAACTCTGGGTTTGAAAATTTATTTTCAAACTACTAACCTTACTCCAAAAATTAACATCATCACCCCAAAAATCCTCCTAAGGGCAGGTAGGGGGATTTTTTTTAGGAGGATACTGCCTACCACTGCCCCAGCTATACTATAGGGGATATAGGGTAGATTGGCAGTAATATCTAGGTTTCCACTGGAGTAATAACTGTAAAGGGTAATGAGGGATATACAAAAGATAACAGCCACCGAACTACCGTGACAAACCTTATCCTCTAAGCCTTGTTTTTTTAGCAGTGGCACCAAAGCCATACCACCACCAGCACCTAATAAACCATTTAATAATCCTGTAAAACCACCTAATAAAATACAGGTAAATTTACCCATTTACATAACCATGCCTTTCTCTAGGTTTGAAAATTTTATTTTCAAATTTCCATCCTCCTTTAAATAATAAACAAAGATACGGTAGTAGTATTGACAGTTATAGAGAAAAATATTTTACCTATTGATTTTTAAAATATTTAGTATATAATAAACTTATGATTATAAATATAAACATTAGATTATATTTACAGATAAATTTACTTAGGAGGTGATCCTATTGACTCATAGAGAGAAAGAGATACTTAACTGGATTGAGGAAAATCCCATGATCTCCCAACAGGAGCTGGCTGATAAGGCTGGGATAACTAGGTCTTCGGTAGCAGTTCATATCTCCAATCTAATGAAAAAAGGATTTATCAGAGGCAAAGGTTATGTAGTACAGGACAAACAGGGTGTAGTGGTTGTAGGAGCTGTAAACATGGATATTTACGGTATGCCTACAGAAGCTTTAATCCAAGGGGACTCAAACCCTGGAGTGGTACAGTATTCACTAGGTGGGGTAGGCCGAAATATTGCCCACAACCTTATTCAGTTAACAGGAGAGGTAAAGCTAGTAACGGTTTTTGGTGAGGACATCTGGGCAGATAAGATTCTGTCTAGCTGTAAGGAGCTAGGAATGGACACTAGCTGGAGTGAGAAGATTAAATCTGCTTCCACCTCCACCTATCTATTTATTACTGATAATAAGGGTGAGATGGTACAGGCAATATCCCATATGGATATTTATAAGGCAATGACTCCAGAGTATATGACAGAGAAGATGGCTATGATTAATAAACAGGAGTTAATAATCTGTGATACAAATATTCCAGAGGAAACACTGGAGTATATAGCAGATAACGCAGCCTGTCCATTATTTGTAGATACAGTGTCCACAGCTAAGGCAGTAAAGGTAAAGGATATTTTAAGTAAAATCCACTGTCTAAAGCCTAATAAAATCGAAGCAGAGCTACTAACAGGGGTTAAGATAGTAGATCAGCAGACTTTGGAGTTAGCTGGGGATAAGCTACTGGCACAGGGGTTAAAGCAGGTCTTTATATCCATGGGAAGTCAGGGGGTTTATTATGCTAGCTGTAGTGAGCGTGGTATGGTATCAACCTACAAAACAGATATAGTAAATTCCACAGGTTGTGGGGACGCCTTTATGGCAGCAGTGGCATGGGCATATCTAGAGGGCTATGACATAAGAACACAGGCAGAATGTGGACAGGCAGCAGCAGCCCTATGTATATCCGACCATAAAACCGTAAGTGAAAAGGTAAATAGAGAGAATATCCAAAATTTAATTAATAAAATAGACCATATAGATGAAAGGAAGTAGTATTATGAAAAATCTACAAAATTATATTGAAATTTCCCCAGAGGTAAAAGCGGCAATGGAGCAGAACAAGCCGATCGTTGCGCTAGAGTCCACAATTATCTCCCATGGTATGCCATATCCAAAGAATGTGGAAACAGCAATGGAAGTGGAAAAAATCATCAGAGATAACGGAGCAGTACCAGCAACAATAGCAATTATCGGTGGTAAGCTTAAGGTGGGTCTAACAGAGGAAGAAATAGAGTATTTCGGTAAGAAAGGCCTAGCTATTACTAAAACCAGCCGTAGAGATATTCCTGTACTAGTGGCAAGAGGCGAAGATGGTGCAACAACAGTAGCGGCAACAATGATTATTGCTGAACTAGCAGGTATTGGAATATTTGCAACAGGAGGTATCGGTGGTGTACATCGTGGTGCTGAAACAACAATGGACATCTCTGCTGACCTAGAGGAGCTATCCATGACTAATGTAATGGTAGTCTGTGCAGGAGCTAAGTCCATACTTGATATTGGGCTAACACTGGAATACCTAGAAACAAAGGGTGTAGCTGTAATTGGTTACCAAACAGAGGAGCTACCAGCCTTCTACACAACAAAAAGTGGATTTAAGGTTGATTACAAAATGGACACACCAGAAGAAATCGCAGCAGCATTCTCTGCAAAAAGCGATCTAGGTTTACAGGGTGGTATGTTAGTAGCGAATCCAATTCCAACAGAGTACGCAATGGATTTTGATTATATTACCGATTCTATAGCAGCAGCAGTTAAGGAAGCAGAGGAGAAGGGTATTAAGGGTAAAGAATCCACACCATTCCTACTGGGAAAAATCAAAGACATTACAAAAGGTAGCAGTCTAGAAGCAAATATCCAGCTAGTATATAACAACGCAAAACTAGCAGCACAGATAGCAGCAAACCTAAAATAAAAAAACTTTAAAAAAGCGCAAAAAACTTTTTAAAAACCTATTGACATCTGCTGAATTATGTTATATAATATAATAGCTGTAAAACAGCAGATCTATTGCCCGATTGTGTAATGGTAGCACAGCAGACTCTGACTCTGTTTGTTAGGGTTCG
>CAYJEQ010000117.1:0-3863 GCA_964369235.1 uncultured Oscillospiraceae bacterium
AGTCAAGAGAATGGCTGTCTATGTTAATGACTGAGTTCTAAATCTCATTGTTCTGTGCCCAGTTGTTAGGGAAGGGTGAATATAGCCCTTCCCTAACTCGGCACTCTGTAATTTACATCTACTGAGTTGCAATGTTTTTGCTTGCAAAAACTTGCTTGTTTGAATTTATTCAAACAGTGGGTACCTTTTATGTCACGATAAAAGGTACTGGGGTATTAGGTTTATAAGTAGATTACAATAATACTGCTATGGGGCAAAGCCCCCAGCTGAGGTGCTGTGGTTTAGGGCAGAGTAAATATATAACAGCAACCACCACCTAAGGGCGAACACATAGGTTTGCCACCCCTACAATCAACACATAACTCCCCTACCCCAAACAAAAAAGCAACCTATCCCATAACTGGGCAGGTTGCTTTTATCATTTGTATTTAAGTTATTATCCAATACCTAGATAAAATTCTATGGGGTACTGTCTCTCGCCATCGGCAAGGGACAATACCCCATAATTGCTATAAAACCTGTATTTAATGTAGAGGGTTACTCCCCTTTGGGTTATTACCCTGGGCTAGGAACGATGGTTACTCACCCTGGGCTAGGAACGATAGTTACTCGCCCATAACTACATCTTTTAACTTATCAAAAAAGCCTTTGCGTTTTTCGTAGTTTTTGTCACCCATTAGCTTGTCAAAATCCTTAAGGGCGTCTTTCTGCTTGCCGTTAAGGTTTTTAGGGATTTCTATGTTAACTCTAACATACTGATCTCCTCTACCCTTGCCGTTAATATAAGGAATACCCTTATTTCTCAGTCTAAAGGTAGTGCCTGTTTGGGTGCCTTCTGGAACATTGTACTGAGCCTTACCATCAATGGTGGGAACTACAATTTCTGCTCCTATTACAGCCTGTGTAAAGGTAATTGGAATATCACACCATACATCAAAGCCATCACGATTAAATATTGGATCAGGTCTGATAGATACAGTAATACCTACATCACCAGCTGGGCCACCGTTAACACCGTGATCCCCCTGTCCTCTAAGTACAAAGGTCTGACCGTCGTCGATACCAGCTGGAACGCTAACATCAAGCTTACGGCTTTTTCTAACTCTGCCGGCGCCTGTACAGCTGCGACAAGGGTTTTTAATAGTTTTGCCCTTACCATTACAGCGAGGACAGGTTTTTGTGGACTGCATTACCCCAAAAGGAGTTCTCTGGGAAACTCTAACCTGACCAGTACCAGAACAATCGGTACAGGTTTCTGGCTTGGATTCACCTTCTGCTCCACTGCCTTTACAGCTATCACATTTTTCCAAACGGGATATGTTAATCTCCTTGGTAATGCCTTTAGCAGCTTCCATAAAGCTTAGTACCATACTGCTTCTAACATCATTTCCTTTAATAGGTGCGTTAGGGTTTCTGGTACGGCTGCTGCCACCAAAACCACCAAAGCCAGAGAACATACTACCGAATATATCACTTAAATCATCAAAATCCATTGATCCGTAGCCGCCGCCGTAACCGCCACCACCACCAAAGTTAGGGTCTACCCCTGCATGGCCGTATTGATCGTAACGGGAGCGTTTGTCCTTATCACTAAGTATTTCGTAGGCTTCGTTTACCTCTTTAAACTTAGCTTCGGCGCTTTTATCCCCTGGATTTAGATCGGGGTGGTATTTCTTAGCTTCTTTACGATAGGCTTTTTTTAGCTCGTCGTCAGATGCGCCCTTGTTTACCCCTAGCACATCATAGAAGTCCTTCTTATCTGCCATTATCTAGTGCCCCTTTTCTATAATTGCAGAATAACTGCAAAACTCAACTAAAACCTATTATAAATCAAAAGCTATTACAATACAAGAAAAACCTTTATTATAATATGAGCTTTTACATTTATTTATTAACAGGGGTATATTCCCCACTAATTTATATACAGTGGGGAATATATTGATTATATATTACTGATTGTCGTCGTTAACTTCAGTAAAGTCAGCGTCTACAAAATCACCGTTGTTTGGTGCTTCTTCGCTACTGCCTTCTTCTGCTGGAGCTTCCTGAGCATATAGCTTAGAGGATACTTCATAGAATGCTTTCTGTAGCTCTTCACTCTTAGTTTTAATAACCTCAGTGTCGGTGCCTTTGATTGCTTCTTTTAGTTCATTTAGCTTACCTTCGATGGAACCTTTATCCTCATCGGAGATTTTATCCTTTAGTTCTTCTAGAGCCTTCTCTGTCTGGTAGATGCTCTGGTCTGCTGTGTTTCTTACTTCGATTTCTTCACGGTTCTTCTTATCCTGTTCAGCAAACTGCTCAGCTTCTCTTACAGCATTCTCAATGTCGTCCTTGGACATATTTGTAGAAGATGTAATTGTGATGTTCTGTGCCTTGCCTGTGCCCTTATCTGTTGCTGTAACATGTACGATACCATTGGCATCAATGTCAAATGTTACTTCAATCTGTGGCACGCCTCTTGGTGCAGATGGGATACCATCTAGCTTAAACATACCTAGAGATTTATTGTCCTTAGCCATCTCTCTTTCACCCTGTAGGATGTGGATTTCTACAGATGTCTGTCCGTCAGCAGCTGTGGAGAATACCTGAGATTTCTTAGCTGGGATAGTTGTGTTTCTATCAATAATTCTTGTAAATACACCACCTAGTGTTTCTAGGCCTAGGGATAGTGGAGTTACATCAAGAAGTAGTAGACCCTTAACCTCACCACCTAGTACACCACCCTGAATAGCTGCACCTAGTGCTACACATTCGTCTGGGTTAATGCCCTTAAATGGCTCTTTGCCCATGTATGCCTTAACAGCTTCCTGTACTGCTGGAATTCTTGTGGAACCACCAACAAGTAGTACCTTGTCAATTTCAGAGATGGACAGACCAGAATCGCTCATAGCCTGCTTAACTGGACCCATTGTAGCTTCTACTAGATCAGCTGTGATTTCGTTAAACTTAGCTCTGGAAATTGTAACATCAAGGTGCTTAGGACCTGTTGCATCAGCTGTGATAAATGGTAGGTTTACATTTGCTGTAGCCACACCGGATAGCTCGATTTTAGCTTTTTCTGCTGCTTCTTTTAGACGCTGCATAGCCATTTTATCGCTCTTTAGATCAATACCACTGTCTTTTTTGAATTCTTCTGCTAGGAAACGGATAATTCTATCATCAAAATCATCACCACCTAGACGGTTGTTACCAGCTGTAGCTAGAACTTCCTGTACACCATCACCCATTTCAATAACAGATACATCAAATGTACCACCACCTAGATCGTATACCATAATCTTCTGATCGTTTTCCTTGTCAATACCGTAAGCAAGTGCTGCTGCTGTTGGCTCGTTGATAATTCTCTTAACATCAAGACCAGCGATTTTACCAGCATCTTTAGTTGCCTGACGCTGTGCATCAGAGAAGTAAGCAGGTACTGTAATTACAGCTTCTGTTACCTTTTCGCCTAGGTATGCTTCAGCATCGGATTTTAGCTTCTGTAGAATCATTGCAGATACTTCCTGTGGTGTGTAGGACTTATCTTCAATATTTACCTTGTAGTCTGTACCCATATGTCTTTTAATAGAGATAACTGTACCGTCTGGATTTGTAATTGCCTGACGCTTTGCCACCTGTCCTACCATTCTTTCGCCAGTTTTAGAAAAACCAACTACTGATGGGGTTGTTCTTGCTCCTTCTGCGTTAGCGATAACTACTGCTTCGCCACCTTCCATTACTGCTACACAAGAGTTTGTTGTACCTAAGTCGATACCAATAATTTTACCCATAATAATTTTCCTCCATATATTTTAGTTATAATTTACTTATTTAAAGCCTGCTGAACAACCCAAAAACATACTTATAGGTTTATTTAATAT
>CAYJEQ010000118.1:0-3813 GCA_964369235.1 uncultured Oscillospiraceae bacterium
TAACACTCTAATAGATACCTATTAGCCTATTATTGTAACATAGAAAATTTAAATAGATACTTTAAATAAAAAAGTATTGACAAGGCAGTGATAATCATTTATAATATTTATCAATGATTAAATACCTATATCACCTTGTCGAAGATATTTCGTCAAGGTTTAACTATTATAAACCTATTATATAGGCGTGTAATCAGATAAAAACAGCATTAACACTAGCCTTTATAAAACTAAAAGAAACAAGGAGGACTGTATTATGGCAGGTCCAATTTTGATGACAGCTGAAGGACATGAACTACTTAAAAATGAGCTTCATGAACTTAAAACAGTTAAAAGAAATGAAATATCCGAGAAGATTCGTGTAGCAAGAGGTTATGGCGATTTATCTGAGAACAGTGAATATGATGAAGCTAAAAATGAACAGGCTATCGTAGAAGCTAGAATTCAGACTCTAGAAGAACAGCTAAAGTATGCTCAAATTCTAGACGCTAACCAAATTTCTACATCTACAATCTCTGTAGGTACAAAAGTTAAAATCCTAGATATGGAATTTGACGAGGAGTTAACATATAGAATTGTAAGCTCTATAGAATCCAACCAAGCTATGGAAACAATTACTGATGCTTCCCCTGTTGGTCAGGCGTTAATTGGCCATAAGGTTGGGGATATCGTTGATGTTCAGGTTCCTGCTGGCACTATCCAGTTTAAAATCCTAGAAATCGGCAGATAATTTAATAATTTTTAAACACAAGGGTGTATTTCCTCGTTAAACAGCGAGAAAATACACCCTTACTTGATTTTATATTCTTCTATATCAATTATATGTTCCCAATGTATTTTATAAAGAGCTTTATTATACTAAAACATCTATATATCTTTAACTTTTATCCCCAGATTTAAAAATTAGCGCTACTACTAACCCAAAGAATATTGCTGCTGTTATGCCAGCTGAGGAGGCAGTAAGTCCTCCTGTTAGCACACCTATTAATCCATCTGCTGCAACTGCTTCCTTTACTCCTCTTGCCAACACTGCCCCAAAGCCAGTTAGTGGCACTGTTGCCCCAGCACCAGCAAATTCTATAATTGGTTTGTAAATCCCCAGCCCTCCCAGTATTACACCACTTACAACATATCCTACCAGTATTCTAGCTGGGGTAAATTTTGTATAATCTATTAGCACCTGCCCAATGCCACAGAAAATACCTCCTACAATAAATGCTTTAACATACTCCACATTAACTCCCCTTTCACTACTCACCTTCTATATCCAGTAGATGTGCTATACAGGGTATTGCTTCACCCTGTTGTACACTAGTAGGGCTTAGCAGTGCCCCTGTTGCAATAAACAGCAGTCTTTTTATCCTACCTGCTCTCATGGAAGGAAGTATAAAAGAAGTTAGCACCACTGCACTACAACCACAGCCTGAACCACCAGCGTGAACATCTTGTCTTTCCCTATCGTATATTAACAGACCACAGTCTTGATGTTTTTTGGATATATCATATCCATCTCTTTTTAAAAGCTCAACTAAAACATCGCTACCTATCTGTCCTAAGTCACCAGTTAATATCACATCAAAGTCCTCTGCTGTAGTATTAGTATCTATAAAATAATTTTTTATAGTAGTTGCTGCTGCTGGTGCCATAGCCCCACCCATGTTGTTGGCGTCCTTTATGCCTTTATCCTCTATTACCCCAAAGGATACTGCTTTTATATATGGCGCTGTATTTCCCTGACCTATAATCACTGCCCCTGCCCCTGTTACCGTCCACTGAGTTGTAGGTGGTCGCTGTCCTCCATATTCAAGGGGAAATCTATACTGCCTTTCTGCTGTACAAAAATGTGATGAGGTTACTGCTATAATATGTTTTGCTGTGGCGCTATCCACCATTATACTACCTAAAGCCATTGTTTCAGCCATAGTGGAACACGCCCCATACACCCCTATATGCGGTATTGAAAAGCCCTTCATACCAAAGGTAGATCCAATACACTGGTTAAGTAAATCTCCAGCAAAAACCATATCTATCTTTTTAGGGGTAATATCAATCTTTTCCATAGCTTTTTCTACTGCTTCTTTTTCCATTTGGCTTTCTGCTTTTTCCCATGTTTTCTCACCAAAGGAACTATCCTGATTAATCACATCAAAATAAGGCGCCAAAGGTCCCTCTCCTTCTTTTTTTGACACTACTGATCCATAGGAAAGTATAGATGGTTTATTCTCCATTACATAGGTAAATCTCCCTAGTTTTTTTGCCATTGTTATAACCCTTCCTTTCTCTCTACTTGCAATGTTTTAGGCGATTTTGTGCAAACAAAATTTCTCATCTCTATCAGTAAAGCCCAAATAGAAAAATAATAAATCCATATATTACACTTGCAGAGGTACCATATACTATTACCGGCCCTGCTATTATAAACATCTTAGCTGCCATACCCAGTATATAGCCTTCTTTTTTAAACTCTAGGGCTGGGGAGGTTATTGCATTAGCAAATCCTGTTATTGGCACTAATGTGCCAGCCCCTGCGTGTTTTGCAACATCATCAAAAACATTAAATCCCGTAAGCACTGCAGAAATTAACACCAGTGTTAAACTTGCCCCAGTATATGCCATATCCTCTTTAACACCCATATTTACATAGCTTTCCACTAAAAACTGCCCAAAAGCACAGATACTTCCTCCTATAATAAATGCTAGTGGAATATTTTTATAGCTTTTTGATTTAGGGGTAAAACCTTCACAGAGTTTTTCGTATTCTTTATTGGTCATAGGTATCTCCTTCTTATCTTTTATATTTATTATGAACTGTTAATTATTTTCTAATCACATTCAAAAACTCTTACATAAGAAAACCATCTATACCTTTGAAAAATATTATTATAAAGTTTTAGTGTGTATAATCTTTATTGATAAAAAGCTAATCCAACTATCAGAAATAACAAAAAACTAACCAAGGAAAATCCTCAGCTAGTTTTTTGGTTCTATAGCAAATGTTGGGGTACTGTCCTCGCCATCGGCGAGGGCAGTACCCCAACAGAATTCTACCCCAATAATTTATATAGAGCCTTAATTATTAAACTGTTTCTGGTTCTGGGTACTCTACACCCTTTGTATCAACAGTTACAGTCTTCATCATTTCGTCCTGTAGTGGCTTATCACTTAGGTTACGACGAACACCAACTATTCTATGTGCTTCTTCCATACCTTCAATTACCTTACCAAAAGCAGCGTAATCACCATCTAGGTGTGGAGAATTATCTACCATAATAAAGAACTGGGAACCAGCACTATTAGGATTGCCAGAACGAGCCATTGATAGAACACCTTCTGTATGCTTTAGCTCATTGTTAAAGCCATTTCTCTTAAATTCACCCTTAATGGAATAAGATGGGCCACCCATACCTGTTCCTGTTGGATCTCCACCCTGAATCATAAAGGTTGGGATTACTCTGTGGAAGATTACCCCATCATAATAACCTTTTTTTACTAGGGATATAAAGTTATTTACTGTATTTGGTGCGATTTCAGGATATAGCTCAGCAACTATTTTATTGCCGTTTTCCATTTCGATTGTTACTATTGGATTACTCATTTTTGATATTTCCTTTCAGATTGTGTATTTCTATATTATAGTACATTATTTTCATCTTATAATCAAGTAATTTTCAAAAAAAATAAACAAACACTGGACATAATCTGGTATTTTTGTTATAATAATCAAGAAAATATCATATGGGGGTGTAGCGCAGTTGGGAGCGCGTTTGAATGGCATTCAAAAGGTCAGGGGTTCGATCCCCCTCATCTCCACCA
>CAYJEQ010000119.1:0-3798 GCA_964369235.1 uncultured Oscillospiraceae bacterium
GATTTGAACCTACGACCTTCGGGTTATGAGCCCGACGAGCTACCGAACTGCTCCATCCCGCGATATTTAGTTTTGTGTGTCTCTCTTGACTGCTTAGTTATTATAGCATAAGGAAAAATTAAAGTCAACACTTTTTTTGAAAAAACTTTAGATTTTTTTAAATTTCTTTTTAATAGCTGTATAGTATAGCCACAAATCCCCTAGAATACATAATGTAGCTAGGTTTTACATAGAATATAAAAAAGTGATTTTTCTTTATAAATTTACTATTATATATGGAATATGTCAGAATAATCTTAGAATTTAAATTTTATCTACTAGAAAATTAAAGAAGATTTAAAACTCCATTAGAAAGGATGATTATGAATATGAGCAGATCGGTAAGAGGTAGAAAAAATGTCCATGTGCTAGACAGTATATACAATATAATGATATATCAAATAGCTGTGGTGGCAATTATGGGTGGTATAGTATTTTTGGCGACTATAAATGAGAAGGTAGATGATTTTGTTTTTTCGGTGACTAATATAAGTGTAATGGATAAATTAGAGAAATGGAAAAGGGAGGAAAGGTTTGGCTATAATTACCTAGTTGGGATAGGTAAGGAGGAATTGGGTATGGGTGGATTTAATCCACTGGACAGTTACAGTGGCCAGCTACCTGCTAATTGTAGCAGAAATCCAATTCTTATCTCCCACCCGGTGGCAGTGCCTTGTTATGGTATAGTTAGCTCTGATTTTGATTACAGGGTAAATCCTATAACTAAAACTCAGGAGTTTCACAGTGGTATAGATATAGCTACGAAGGACAACAGTAATATATATACTATATTATCAGGTAGAGTCATAAAGGTTGACTATAAGGAGATACTAGGTAATTATATAATAATTGATCATGGAGGAGGGATTACCAGTGTATATGGCCATTGTAGTGAGATTATAGCAATGGAGAATACAATAGTAAAACAGGGGGAAAGAATTGCTTTAGTAGGGTCTACAGGGTATTCCACAGGGCCACATCTACACTTTGAGATACGAAGAAATGGTATATCCTATAATCCTAGTTGGATTTATAGTTATACAGAATTATAGGTGGGTAGATGGAATTTTACATATTTAAAACAAAGATAAGTATATCTTTTTTATTTCCTATGGTAATAGGGGTGTTAATAGTAGGTGATACCAGTAAAACCATTTCCTATATATTGTGGGGGATTTTTTTTCATGAAGTAGGCCACCTTACTATGATGAAAATTGTAGGTAAAAAGCTTAAATCTATACATTTCTCAGCCTGTGGAATTAATATTAAGGTTAATCCGTTAAAAATCACCGTGTTTTCCAGTATAATGATACATATTATGGGTCCTGTGTTTAATCTAGTAATATATTTTATAGCTAGTATTTGTGGTAATCAGTATATGGCTAGTGTTAATCTTCTCCTTGCTTTATTTCATCTACTTCCTATATTAGGACTTGATGGAGGCAATGTTTTAAGTCTTATTTTACTAAAAAATCTAAGAGTTTCCACAGCTAACCTGCTGTCCCAGAAAATTTCCTATATATTTATATACGCTATTATAGTAATAGGTATAGGCCTACTATATATAACTAAAAGTAATTTTACACTAATAGCACTGGGGATAGCACTATATATTTCAGTGAAAAAAGGAGATTTTGCCCTGTGATAGTATAATGCTATTGTTTTTACTAGGGATTTATAGTATTATTAAGTGTAAAAACATTATAAGTCACAGCCGAGAAAAGGATGATAATACAATGGAACTTAAAGCATTAGATAAAATTTTAATGAAGGTGCAGAAACCTTCCCGTTACACTGGTGGAGAACTAGGTAGCGTAGTAAAAGAGCTAACCCCTGACATGATAAGGTATGCAATGTGTTTTCCTGACCTGTATGAAGTGGGTATGTCCCATCTAGGCATGAAGATACTATACAGCCTAAAAAACAATAGAGAAGACATATGGTGTGAAAGAGTTTTTGCCCCAGGTGCAGACCTTGAGGATATTATGCGTAGTGAAAATATCCCACTATATGCCCTAGAAAGTTTAGACCCTATTAAAGAATTTGATATTGTAGGATTTACACTACAGTATGAAATGAGCTACACCACTATACTTAATATGCTAGATCTAGCTGGTATACCTATTATGGCTGCTGATAGAGATGATAACTGTCCTATTATTATGGCTGGTGGGCCTTGTGCCTGTAATCCAGAGCCTATTGCAGATTTTATTGATTTGTTTGCATTAGGTGAAGGGGAAGAACTAAACATTGATATTATTGATTTATATAAAGAGTGTAAGAAGGCTGGTTTTAACCGTAAAGAATTCTTAATTAAAGCCTCTCAGATACAAGGGGTTTATGTGCCGTCACTATATACAGTAGAGTATAATGAGGATAGCACTATTAAATCCGTTACACCTAAAGATGGTGCGCCAGCCAAGGCGAGAAAGCGTATTATTAAGGATTTAAACAATGTTTTCTATCCAGATACCTTTGTAGTGCCTTATAGCGATATAGTGCATGATAGAGCTATGACCGAGCTGTTTCGTGGTTGTGTAAGAGGATGTAGGTTCTGTCAGGCTGGCTTTATCTACCGTCCTATTAGAGAAAAAGATCATGAAGTAATCGAGAAAAACGCTAGAACTATCTGCGAAAACACAGGTTATGAGGAAGTTTCCCTAACCTCCCTTTCCACCTCTGATTACAGCCAAATTGAGCCACTGCTAGACAATATGCTTGACTGGACACAGGGCGCTAAGGTTAATATGTCACTGCCTTCCATGCGTGTGGATAATTTCTCACAGGAGCTTGTAGAGAAGATTAGCAAGGTTAGAAAATCAGGTCTTACCTTTGCCCCAGAAGCAGGGACACAGCGTATGCGTGATGTAATTAATAAGAATGTTTCAGAGGAAAATGTAACAAACACAGCATTAACTGCTTTTAAAAATGGTTACACAGCTATGAAACTTTACTTTATGATGGGGCTACCTACCGAAAGAGATGAAGACATAGTAGGTATTGTACAGCTGGCACAGAAGGTAGTAGATACATTCTATCAGATGGAAAACCGTCCTAAGGGTAAAGGGGTTAATGTTAATATAAGTGTAGCATGTTTTGTGCCAAAGCCATTTACACCATTCCAGTTTGAGCCACAGAACACCGAGGAAGAATTTAAGGCAAAGCAAAGACTACTTATTGATAGCAGATCTAGCAAGAAGATTTCCATTAGCTACCATGATTCTAAAACAAGCATACTAGAGGGAATGTTAGCTAGAGGGGATAGAAGACTATCGCCACTGATTAAGTTAGTTTGGGAAAAAGGCGCTAGACTTGATGGCTGGAGTGAGCACTTCTCCTACGAAAGATGGACAGAAGCTATTAGCGAGTTAGGTATAGATGTACATTTCTACACAAGCAGAGCTCGTAGTTATGAGGAAGTAATGCCTTGGGATCACCTAGATTATATGATTACTAAGGATTATCTAATTGGTGAACATAAACTGGCAGTGGAAAGCAAAACCACCCCTAACTGTAAGCAGTCTTGTAGTGATTGTGGAGCAGGGGCAGAAATCGGTGGATGTACACTGTTTTTAAAGTAGAAAGGAAAACTCATAACAATGGAACAATTAAGAATACTGTTTACCAAAACAGGACGAGCTAAATATATATCCCATCTAGATATGACTAGATGTATGCAGAGAGCATTTAAAAGAGCAGCACTGCCAATCTGGTACACCGAAGGATTTAATCCTCATATGTATCTAACATTTGCGCTGC
>CAYJEQ010000120.1:0-3486 GCA_964369235.1 uncultured Oscillospiraceae bacterium
TGTTGTTGTTATAAGGTCTATCACCCTGTGGACGGTCGCCCTGTGGTCTGTTGTTGTTATAAGGTCTATCACCCTGTGGACGGTCGCCCTGTGGTCTGTTATTGTTATAAGGTCTGTCACCCTGTGGCCTGTTATTGTTGTAAGGTCTATCACCCTGTGGACGGTCACCCTGTGGTCTATTGTTATTATATGGTCTGTCGCCCTGTGGTCTGTTATTGTTGTAAGGTCTATCACCCTGTGGACGGTCGCCCTGTGGTCTGTTGTTGTTATAAGGTCTATCACCCTGTGGACGGTCGCCCTGTGGTCTGTTGTTATTATAAGGTCTATCGCCCTGTGGACGATCACCCTGTGGTCTATTATTGTTGTAAGGTCTATCACCCTGTGGTCTGTTATTGTTATAAGGTCTGTCGCCCTGTGGCTTATTATATGTTGCCTTAGGTGCTTCAGCTGGCTTATCTGTAGCTGGTGCTTTTTCAGTAGCTGGCGCTGCCTTAGCTGCTGTGTCTTCTTTTATAGTTTTTTCTGCCTTTGGCTTAGCTGCTGGCTTATCTTCTTTAGCCTTTGCAGGTGCTTTTTCCTTAGCAGAGTTTGAGAAATATTCGTCCAAATTCGTTACCTGTCCTTTTTGAGTATAGTGTTCAAATACTATATTAAGCTCTTTTTCTGTTAGAGCTGTCATATGTTTTTTCGGTTCCTCGCAGTGATCTGCAAGAAGATTAATTACATCTTTGCTGGGAACATTTAGATCTTTAGCCACTTCGTGGACACGATATTTTTCTATCATTATTAAAAATCCCCCTCAATTATTATTTATTGTTCTGTAGTGGTTTCTTCTGCTGGCATTTCAGCCAGTAGCATTGTAAGTTTATTAGCTAATCCCTTATCGGTTATAGCAATAATACCTACCTTTCTACCTACTATAGCTTGTAGTTCTTCCATTGTGCAAGGCAGTCTGTGGACTACCACACCTTGTTTCTGGGCAGTAAAGTTAAGCTCTTTTAAACTCTTAGGCGATAGGTTAGTGCATACTCCTACAATCACAGTTTTATTGGCGATTATAGCTTCCTTAACCATATCAAATCCCATTAATAGTTTACCAGCTCTTCTGCTCATTCCAATGGTGTTTGCAACTCTATTACTTAGACTTAGCAAGTTCTTCCTCCAATCCATCATATACCTCATCGGCAATCTGGCAGGAGAATGTGCGCTCCAGTCGTCGTGATTTTCTTATTTTTTTAAGACAATCGGCATTGTGACAAATATATGCACCTCTACCGTTCTTCTTACCTGTTAAATCTATGGAAATTTCCCCTTCTGGAGATTTTACCACTCGGATTAATTCCTTTTTTAGTTTGTGCTGGTTGCATCCCCCACACATTCTAACTGGAAGTTTCTTCTGGATCATACAAAACCATTCCTTTCTGTATATTACCTAACGGTTATAACTAAAAGTAATTATTCTGCTTCCCCAAAAAATCCGCTTTCTGGTCTAATGTCAATCTTCCAGCCTGTTAGCCTTGCTGCAAGTCTTGCATTCTGTCCCTTGTTACCAATGGCTAGTGATAGCTGATTGTCAGGTACAGTTACTCTACAGGATTTTAGGGATTCATCTTCAATCTCAATTCCCACTACTGCTGCTGGAGATAGTGCTGCTGCAATAAACTCCTCAGGATTTTCTGAGAACTTAACTACATCTATCTTTTCCCCACCTAGCTCCTCTACGATACCAGATACACGACTACCCTTAGGGCCGATACAAGATCCTACTGCATCTACATTCTCGTCCTTAGCCCATACAGCCATCTTTGTTCTGCTTCCTGCTTCACGGGAGATGGATTTAATCTGTACTGTGCCATCATAAATCTCAGGAACCTGCATTTCAAACAGTCTTTTTACCAGTCCTGGGTGAGTTCTAGAAATCATCATCTTAGGGCCTTTTTCAGAGAATGTTACATCTGAAACATATACCTTAATTCTATCACCGTCATTGTATACCTCCCCTGGAACCTGCTCGTTCTTAGGTAGTATAGCTTCACTTTTGCCGATTTCTACAGTAGCATTGCCTTTTCTATAGTCAACTCTTAGTACAGTAGCTGTTACTATATCATGCTGTTTAGACTGGTATTCGCTTAGTAGCTGCTGTGCTTCTGCTTCTCTGATACCCTGACGGATAACATGTTTTGCAGTCTGTGCTGCAATTCTACCAAAATGCTTTGTATCCAGTGGAATCTCAATTAAATCATCAATCTTTGCAGTGGACTTGTACTTAAGTGCCTGAGTTAGACCGATTTCGTGAGGTAGTTCTGCCACCTCTACAACCTGTTTTCTAACTGCTACATAGAAACGATTGGTTTTTTCGTCAATCTCTACGATGTTGTCGTCATGTCCACCCATATCTCTTTTTACTGCAATTACTATAGCTGCTTTAATCTTGTCTACCAGATATTCAAGTTCGATACCTTTCTCCTGTGCAAGAAGGGCAAGCGCCTCAAAAAAATCCTTGTTCATTACTCTTTTTCTCCTTCATAATCATACTGATAATCGTCGTATAACTTAATAGAAGAGGTTTCCCCCTTGTCAAAGGTCATCTGGCTACCATCCTGTAGTATCATTGTTACACTGCCCTTATCATAGGCGGATAGCTCCCCAACAAACTCTCGCTCACCCTCAATAGGTCGGATGAATTTTACTGTAATTAGATATCCCATACAAGCCTCAAAATGCCACTCACGAGCTATAAGTCGCTCGATACCTGGTGAGGATACCTCTAGGTAGTAACTCTGGCTAATTGGATCTTTTTTGTCTAGGACATCGCTGATCTTACGGCTGAAATTCTCGCAGTCGTTCATATCAACTCCGTTGTCCTTATCGATGAAATACCTTAGAAACCATAGTGTGCCTTCTTTCTCAAAGACTACATCCCATAGATCTAATCCCAGTTCCTCTAGTATTGGTCTAGCCAAATCGGTACAGGCTTCGATGGTGTTTGGTTTTTTCTGCTGTTTTGACAAGTGGTTTACCTCCTATTTTTCCTTAACATAAGTGTAAGAGTGGGCAATGCCCACTCTTACCTGATTGTTTTTATACTTCTAACAAGTATTCTACCACGATTTTAAGGTAATTGCAAGGGGTAAAACCTACTAAAAACCTTTATTTTTAAGTAAATTACGGCATTTAGGCCATTTTTTAGGGTTTTGTGAGATATCGGTAGCCATCTTCCCAAGTTATATTGCCACCTCTCCCATAGGGTGTTGTTATAGGTTAGTGGTTGTGGTGTGGTTGCTGTTGGTTATTTACCCATGTCCATGCCATAGTAACAGTATAATGGAACGATTATTGTTGTTTATTAACTCAGCCTTGTACCACAGCACCTCAGCTAGGGGCGTTGCCCCATAGCAGTATTATTGTGGTCTATTAATATACCTAATACCCCACCTTACTTTTATCGTCAGATAAAATGTACCCACTGTTTGAATAAATTCAAAC
>CAYJEQ010000121.1:0-3220 GCA_964369235.1 uncultured Oscillospiraceae bacterium
CTGTTTTTGTAAAGGAGGCTTTGTCGCCTATTTTAATTGTTTCTATTGTTCTCATAATTGTTACCTCATTTTATTAATATTAAAGTTGTAACATGAATTATCTTTCATATTAGGTATACCATATTGTTATATTAATGTCAATACAAAATGTCATTTTTACATATAAAAAATACTTACTTTATTTTGTACAAATATACAAAACTCACAAAACATTATTGACATTTACAGTTTTAGGATATAAAATCAAATCAATTCATGAATTATCTTTCACTTAATTCAATGATGTTAAAATGTAAAACATGCATAATTATGAAGTGATTATCATGTTATATTTTCCCTTTAAAGGAGGACTATAATTATGTCACAACCTAATGTTGGTATAGTAGGCATGGGGGTATATCTCCCTGAAACAATAATGACTGCAAAAGACATTGCTGAAGCCAGTGGTGGTAACTGGAGTGAAGATGCTGTAATAAATAAACTAGGTATTAAAAAGAAAACTGTAGCTAGTAATAATCCACAGGACGGCACACAGGAGATGGGGGCATTAGCAGCCCTTGACTGTTTAAAAAATACAGGGATAGATCCTTTAGAAATAGACGCTATACTATGTTTTGGTGAGGAGTGGAAAGAACACCCTCTAACCACATCTGCTTGTTATATACAGGATAGAATTGGCGCTAAGAATGCTTGGGGCATCGATGTACAAAATCGCTGCTGTACATCTGTATCAGCAATGAAAATTGCCAAAGATATACTTATTGCTGATGAAGACTGTAATACAATAATGATTTGTGGTGGATACCGTAATGGTGATCTAATAGACTACACAGACAATAATGTATCATTTATGTATAATCTTGCTGCTGGTGGTGGGGCTATAATCCTAAAGAAGAACTATAATAAAAACCTACTACTAGGCACACATCTAATAAGTGATGGTAGTATAGTACATACTGTAGGTGCTGAAATTGGTGGTACAACAAATCTAGTAAATAGTGAGAACTTAGATCAGAATATGATCCTTCGTGTAATGGATGCGGCTAAGATGAAAGGATTACTAAATGTATCCTCTATGCCTAACTGGTTAATGTGTATAGATAAAGCTCTAGAAAAATCTGGATATAACCGCAGTGATATCGATTATCTAGATATACTACATATTAAGAAATCAGGACATCTAGGAATGCTAGCTGAACTAGGTCTTAATGAAGATCAGTCAATATATCTTGAGGATTATGGACATATCGGACAGGTTGACCAAATTTTATCTTTGATACTTGCTATAGAAAGTGGTAAAGTTAAGGACGGGTCTATTGTATCTATGATTGCTGCTGGTATCGGCTATACCTGGGCAGCTAATATTATTAAATGGGGTGAATAAGCTTTATGGCAACTTTTTTACAGCTTTTTCTACGCAGCTTGGAAACTGGTAGTATATACGCACTGGCAGCTTTAGGTATTATTGTTATATATAGAACTAGCAATATTACCCACTTTGCTCAAGGGGCAATGGGTATGTTTAACGCCTTTGTAGTTACTACCTTAGTTTCAAATGCTGGGTTTTCTATCTGGCTTGCAACATTAGGAGGCATGGTAAGTGCTATTATCTCTGGTTGTTTAGTTGACTTTTTTATTATCAGGCACACCAAAAAGGTTTCTCCTGTAGCTAAACAGATTATAACACTGGGATTAATTATGATTTTTGTAGGTATTGTTCCTATGATTTTCGGGGTGGATCCACTGAGCTTACCTAGATTTATCGAAGAAGGCTCTATGGACATACTGGGTGCTTCCATCTCCTATAATGGTTTATTTAACATTATGCTAGGCTTTGCTATTATGGGAATACTGTTTTATGTATTACAAAAAACTAAAATGGGTATCGCTATTAGAACAACTGCTTCTAACGAATCAGTTGCTCGCCTAATGGGTGTTCCAACTAAAAATGTAACTCTTTTTGCATGGGCTTTAGCAGCTTGTCTTGGTTGTTTATCCGGTGTTATGATTGCACCATCAACTTCTGTTACAGTAAACCTAATGGACTTTGTACAGGTTAATGCGCTTTTTGCATGTGTATTAGGTGGTTTCCAGACATTCTACGGGCCAGTACTTGCAGCTTACATAATTGGTATAGGAAGAAATATGCTAGTGTACTATGTATCCTCTGTTTGGGGCGAACAGCTTCTATATCTATTTATACTAATATTTATCGTTTTCCGTCCACAGGGACTAATCGGCAAAAAATTTATTAAGAAAGTATAAGGTGTGTATATGAAATCAAAAGAAAATAATATCTCACCTAAGGCTACAAATTCCTTGGTGAACAACCCATATATTAGGTACATTGTCTTTGGTGTTTTACTGTGTATGCTACCTGTAGCAGCAGAGCTAAAACTTATTAGAAGCTCTAACCTTACTATATTAGGTGGAGTTATAATCTACGCTGTAGTTTCTCTAGGACTTAATCTATTATTAGGTTATTCAGGACTTATCTCCCTAGGCTCAGCAGGTTTTATGGGACTAGGTGCTTATGTATCAGGATATCTAACCTCACAACTAGAGTGGCCATTCCTAGTAGCAGTAATGACTGCTGTACTAGCTGGTATTGTAATTAGTATTATGGTAGGTTTTGTATCTCTTAGAGTATCGGGCTTATACCTTGCTATCGCAACACTTTGTGTAGCTGAGATACTGAGAAAAACCTTTGAAGAATTTGATATGTTTACAGGTGGATTCTCTGGGCTTAATGCTGATTATCCAACAATACTTGGAATGGAATTAGATCGCCAAACCACATTTGTGCTATTAGTAGTGGTACTAGTGTTAATGATGATATTAACTCATAATATAGTAAACGGATCCCTAGGTAGAGCTTTACACGCTATGCGTGGTAGTGAAGTAGCTGCACAGGCAATGGGTGTAAATCTGCTTAAATATCGTCTTATTATATTTGCACTAACTGCTTCTTACGCTGTAATTGGTGGTGCACTATACATCCACTTTATCCAGTTCTCCTACCCTTCTGTTTGGGTGCTAACCATGTCACTTAATATCCTTGCAGTAGTTGTAATCGGTGGACTTCGTTCTATCTACGGTACAGTGCTAGGAGCATTTGTAGTATTTGCAGTTCCTGACTTAATACTAAAGCAAATTCCTGTTATCGGTGATATAAATGGTATCGCTTATATATTTAATGGGATACTAATTATACTTGTTA
>CAYJEQ010000122.1:0-3001 GCA_964369235.1 uncultured Oscillospiraceae bacterium
TCCTTGTGGTAGGATGGGTCTTTAGGGAAGGGCACACACAAGCCCTTCCCTAAATTAGCTTTTGGTAACTTTTGTCTGACGATAAAAGTTACTGGGGTATTTGGCTTACCAATAGACTACAGTGGTAAATGTATGGGGCAAAGCCCCCTACTACAAAGCTGTGGCATAGGGCAAAGTCCCCCGCTGAGGTGCTGTGGTATAAGGCGGAGTAAATAGACTAGAACAACCTAACCCAAACACCCTCCTACACCACTACGCCCCAACACCAACAAACAAAAAACTACCCATATCAAAAACTGATAAGGGTAGTTTGCTTTATATAGATTATAGGGATAATGGGCAAGAGTAGAGCCCTTGCCCTACAATTAGCCTATAAACCTTTTTTATACTTGCCTTTGGTTTTAGACCAGTTTTCTATATTTGCCTGTGTGCCTCGCTCAATTGCTAGGCTATAAGCTGGCACATCTTTTGTTATGGTGCTACCTGCAGCGATATTTGCCCCTTTGCCTACAGTTACAGGGGCAATCAGATTGGTGTTACAACCGATAAATGCAGAATCCTCCACCACGGTTAGGTGCTTATCCTTACCATCATAGTTGGCTGTTACCACACCACAACCTACATTTACATAGCTTCCCACCTGACTATCCCCAAAATAAGATAGATGGGCAATAGAGGTGTTTTCTCCAATATAACTGCTTTTTATCTCAACGAAATTACCGATTTTTGCTCCATTTGCAATTACGCTTTTAGGTCTAAGCTGTACAAATGGCCCCATGTTAACATTATCCCCAACTTGACTGTCGGTAATATAGCTCTGCTTAATTACGGTGTCATCACCGATAACACTATTGTGGATTACTGTACCCAAGCCAATTTCACAGCCTTTGCCTATAATGGTCTTTCCTGTAATAACCACCGAAGGCATTATAGTGGTATCACTGCCAATTACTGCCTCTGGTGAGATAATTACTCCATGGGTGTTAGGGATATCTACACCAGCTTCGTAATGTTTATCTATTACTGCCATACGAGCTATTTCACCTAGCTCTGCTAAGGCCTTTCTCGTGTTTGCCCCAAGTACAACATTGGGTTTTTTTGCTGTGTATACCCCTGTGGACTTGCCTTCAGCTACTGCAATAGAGATGGTATCTGTTAGATAGTATTCACCTTTAATATTGTTGTTTTGTATTTTATCCAGTAGATTTAGTAGCTCACTGCCTTTAAACCAATAGGTGCCTGAATTTACCTCTTTAATCTGGGCTAGAGTGTCGTTACACTCGCTTTCTTCCACAATAGCTGTAAATTTACCATCATCATAGATAATTCTACCATAACCATAAGGGTTTTCCACCTTTGCTGAGATTAGGGTAATGGTGTTATCTTCTTTTTTGTGATGGGCATAGGCAGCTTCGATAGTTTCCTTATCCATAAAGGGGGCGTCCCCACAAAGAATTAGTATATCGCCATCTTCATGACTAGCGATAAACTCCCTAGCGCATTTTACTGCGTGGCCTGTGCCTAGTCGCTGATCCTGTACTTGACGACATATTTCCTCAGGTAGAAATGCCGATACATCGCTGTGATGAGAGGAAACTACTGCACAGATATTCTCCTTAGCTATATCCTCACATGCTGATAAAACCCAGCTAATCATCTCTTTTCCCAGCACCTTACACAGTACCTTAGAACTGCGTGATTTCATTCTAGTACCATCTCCTGCTGCTAGGATTATAGCTGATTTATTATTAATATTTTCCATATGTAAATGCCGTCCTATCTTAAGTTATAATTTATTATTAGAGAAGAAATTCCGTTCGCTGTGCATATACACACTAAGGGCTAGACCGATACCCATGTAGGACACCACCACCGAAGTTCCCCCAGCTGATACAAAGGGCAGAGTAATACCGATTACTGGCAGTAGCCCTAAGCACATTCCCAGATTAAGTATTGTCTGGGATACAAACATTGCAAAAACCCCTACACATATGTATTTGCCCAGTAAATCCTTAGCAAAAAGCCCTGTAAAAAGTATCTTCATAAACAAGGTCATTAACAGTGCAACAATGGTGATGCAACCCATAAATCCCATAGCTTCTCCGATAAATGTATAGATAAAATCATTGTACATCATAGGGATGTAGTGGTGATCCTCTCTAAATATCCCCTTGCCCCATAGCTGTCCTGAGCCTAGAGCCATTAACCCTTGGCTTTGTTGCCAGCTAATACCCTGTGGGTCAAGGTCGGGGTAAAATACAGTAAGTATTCGCAGTTTTTGGTATTCGCTTAGAAGGAAGTTCCACGCAAGGGGGGCAAGCACCACAGCCCCAGTAACTGCTGCCACTATATACTTCCAGCTAATACCAGCTGCAAAAAGCATACAAGCAGTAATCATGGTAAAGATAATAGCAGTACCATCATCACCTTGAGCTACTATTAACAGTATGGTTACCCCAGCATGGGCGAGAATTGGAATAAGAGAACGAATACGATTAATGGTAGGCCCTACCTTTTGTAGATGTAGGGCAAAGGTAACTATGTAGGAGGCTTTTAGGATCTCCGAAGGCTGTAAAGTAAGGCCGAAAGGCATAGGCAGCCAAGCCCTATCATCAACTACATCACCTACCTGTATACCGATAACAAAGGTTAACAGCACCAGTAAATAAGCCCCAAAGGAGTGAAGTTTCCACAATTTAGCCATGAATTTATAATCTATGGTGGACATAATAATTGCTCCAGTAATGCCTAAAGCTGCAGCGATTGCTTGTACAGCAACCTGAGTATCGGTAGCAAAACCAGAGGTGCTTATGCCAGCAAGGGAAACTACGCTAAAGGTGGAGATTAATATAACCAGCACAAATAGAAGTTTGTCGGTGGTTTTTAAATAATTGCCAATGGCATTAAAAATGAATTTCAAAAGAAAAAGTCCTCATCTCTGTAAAATATCTCACTCTATTATACATTTATTACAGCTATACTGCAACAGATAATCTAAGTT
>CAYJEQ010000123.1:0-2865 GCA_964369235.1 uncultured Oscillospiraceae bacterium
TCCTTTCTAAATTTTCTTATGGAAAGCTCATATATTCACAGTTATAGAGCCCCTGTAAGGAGCTCTATAGTAAGCCTTTATATATACTTAGCTTTATCATCAAATATTGGGGTTTCTATTTGGGCAGTCTTATTATACTCTATTTGACTGCCTTTTACAATCTTTGGACTAAAAACTAATGCATTATCTAATACAGTGTTCATGTCTGTAGCAGAGATAAAGGTTATAGCATCTTTTACTACCTTATCCACATTGTAAAGATCCTTTACATTATCATCAGGGATAATTACAGTTTTAACACCTGCACTATATGCAGCCATCGTTTTTTCTTTTAAACCACCGATTGCCATTACACGACCACGAAGGGAAACTTCACCAGTCATTGCAACATCACGCTTAACAGGGGTATTATTTAGAGCAGATACAAGAGCTGTTGTCATATTTATACCAGCAGACGGGCCGTCTTTTGGTACTTCACCTTCTGGGGCATGGATATGGATATCTTTAGTTTTGTAGAAATCCTTATCAATACCAAATTTCTCATAGGTACTGCGTACATAACTTACAGCTATTCTAGCAGATTCCTTCATTACATTGCCTAGATTACCTGTAAGCTCAATCTTACCTGTACCTTCTAGGACAGCAATCTCTACAGGAAGTAGTGCACCACCTACAGAAGTCCAAGCTAGGCCATTTACAACACCTATTTCATTCTTCTTAGAGATTAGCTCCTCACGGAATTTCTTAGGGCCCATATACTGGGATAGCTTGTCCATATCAACTGTAATCTTCTGAGCATTTTCCGATACAATCTCCTTAACTGCTTTTCTAGCACAGGAGGCAATCTCACGCTCTAGGGTACGAACACCAGCTTCTTTAGTATAGGAGTCAATTAGACCGTAAAGACCAGCCTTAGCAAATTTAAACTGTGCTGGCTTTAAACCATGTTTCTTAAGCTGTTTAGGAATAAGATGGCTTTTAGCAATGTTAAACTTTTCTTCTCTAGTATAGCTAGATAGATGGATAACCTCCATACGGTCCAGTAGTGGCCCTGGAATAGTAGATAGGTTATTTGCTGTGGCAATAAACAGTGTATCCGATAGATCAAATGGTATCTCAATATAGTGATCCACAAAGGCTGTATTCTGCTCAGAGTCTAAAACCTCCAGTAGGGCAGAGGAAGGATCTCCTCTAAAGTCACTACCTAGTTTATCTATTTCATCTAGTAGTATTAGTGGGTTGTTGCTCTTTGCCTGTTTAAGGGCATTTATAATTCTCCCTGGCATTGCACCTATATAGGTTTTACGATGACCTCTAATATCAGACTCATCACGAACACCACCTAGGGACATTCTGCTGTATTTTCTGCCCATGGATTTAGCTATAGATTTAGCAATGGAGGTTTTACCTACACCTGGAGGGCCCACTAAACAGATAATCTGTCCCTTAATATCTGGGGACATAACTCTTACAGCTAGTAGCTCAAGTATACGCTCCTTTACCTTATCCATGCCATAATGTTCTTTGTCCAGTAGATTTTTAGCTTTTTCTATATCGATCTTATCCTGTGTACTTTCATTCCAAGGAAGAGATAATACATTGTCCAGATAGTTTCTAACCACGCCTGCTTCAGGGGAGGTAGTGGACATTTTAGCAATTCTATTGGCTTCTTTCACAAGTTTTTCTGTGTGCTCATTTGAAAGATTAAGTTTTATGATTTTTTCTATGTATTCTTGGCTTTCTTCCATTGGGCTTTCGCCTTCATTTAGTTCAGCAGAAATTGCCTTTATCTGCTCACGAAGGTAGTAGTCCCTCTGGTTTTTATCAATCTGCTCCTTAACCTTGTCGTAAATCTCTCTTTCAAGGGAAAGTAGTTCATTTTCTTTATCAAGTATACCAGCTAGTATAGCCAGTCTTTTAATAGGGGAGGATTCTGCTAGGATTTTCTGCTTGTCTTCAATAGGCACTGGAAGATTACCAGCAATATACTGTGCCACCTGTACATAATCATCTTCAAATATTACATTGGAGATAATCTCACGAGGCATCTTAGGGGACAGCTCACAGTATTCCTCAAATAATTCCTGTACAGTTCTCAGATGAGCTTCGCACTTTAGTGCCATGGATTTTCTTACTGGTGTCAGTGGATGGGAAATTACATTACAGCTAATGTATTCTTTGTCATCACCATCATCAATAGTAAGGATTTTGCCACGGTATATACCCTCTGCTACAACACGAAGTACATTGTTGCTGGTTTTTACCACCTGTTTAATCTCAGCTACTACACCGATGTCATAAACATTGTCGCCAGAAGGCTCATCGGTTTTGACATCTTTCTGTGAGGATAGCATTACTAAGCGATTTTCACTCATTGCTTTTTGTAGGGCTGCAACGGATTTGCTACGGCCTACATCAAAATGCAGTACCATCTTTGGGAATATAACCAGTCCTCTTAGAGATATAAGAGGAAGACTCGTTACAGCAAAACCTTCCTTAGGTTCATCTATAATATCAATATCTATTATTTTCTTATCATTACTCATAATATGCACCTGCTTTTCTATAATATATTTACAGTGTATTCGAAAAAATCAGTTTACGAAAATTTCACGAATTTTCTATATAATATGCACACACAATCTAACAAAACCATCTTTGTTAGATATCCTTTATTATACCTAAAATGTCTAATTAAATCAATAAAATTGTGTGAACTTGTCGTATAAAATAATTATATGTTAAATTAATAAAATAATAGGTCGAAAACAGTCGAGTTTATGGGATGTTTTAATAAATATTTCGGCGATATTTAATGCTTACTGAATAACTGTGTGCTTAGCACACAGTTATAGGTCGCCACAA
>CAYJEQ010000124.1:0-2861 GCA_964369235.1 uncultured Oscillospiraceae bacterium
TTTTATATTTTTTTAAGTAGGCTCTTTTCTTACCCCAACATTTATTATAGAGCCTTATAAAGATGCCCTCTCTGGCTGTTAACCAGAGAGGGCATCTTTATTTTTTACTGTAGCTTATCTAATAAGCTACAAAAACATAATTAAACTTAAAGCCATAATAGCCATACCGGACACCAGCCCATAGATGGAGATATGATGCTCCCCATATTCATGGGCAGCAGGTAGTAGCTCATCAAGGCTGATGTAAACCATAATTCCGGCAACAGCAGCAAATACAAAGCCGAAGGCAGAATCACCAGTAAACTGTAGTAGGAGGAAATATCCAACTACTGCTCCTATAGGCTCGGACAGCCCTGAGGCAAATGAGTATAGAAAAGCTTTCTTCTTATCTCCTGTAGCGTAGAAAACCGGCACAGCCACAGCAATTCCCTCAGGTATATTATGAATAGCAATAGCTGAGGCAATGGCAATCCCTAAATGGGGATCTTCTACAGCAGAAATAAAGGTAGCGATCCCCTCAGGGAAGTTATGTATGGTAATAGCCAGGGCAGTAAAAAGCCCCATACGCATTAAATCGTTTTTGTGGTGTTCGCTTTCTCCGTCCATTTCCTCTACAGTGTGGATTTCATGGGGGTTTGAGTTATTAGGGATAAACTTATCAATAAGTGAGATTAAAAGTATCCCTAGGAAAAATCCCACCACAGCGTAGATATTCCCTTGTTTTTCCCCGTATATTCCTGATAGGGAATCTACTGCTTTAGGCAGTATCTCCATAAAGGACACATAAAGCATTACTCCAGCGGACAGTCCCAGTGAGAAGGAGAGAAATTTCTTATTAGTTTTATCTGTAAGTAGTACCATGGCACTACCTACTCCTGTGGCAAGCCCAGCCATAAGGGTTAGGCCAAAGGCAAGTAGTGTTGGGTTTATATTATCTATCATAGTGTATTCCTTTCTTAGTTTTGTGAGATTTTCCTTAGTTTAGTGGAAAATCTTTGCCCGTAAAATTTGGCAAATACAAAACTTATCCTTAAGGTTTAGCTTAAGATAAACTTTAAGGATATCTACCTAATTCTAATTTAAATAGAGTTAAATAGTATACTTTATCCCATTATAACCAAGTGAGTTAAAACTGTCAACTAATATAAAAACAATTAATAATAGTTACCAGTGTAGCAGTGGTGTATCTGTGTTAGTTAAATAAATTATCATTATATTATTTAACTAAAAAAATCCCATAAAACTTGTTTATATCCCCATATTGTGGTATAGTTAGCAGTACGGTGGATTATCTTAGTAATAATCATAAGATGGTATGATAAACATATAGATAATTATAGCCCTCTGAGGCTAATATAAAGTAATAGACAAACAAAAGAAAGTAGGAAATTTATGACAGGCACTATGACCAAGGGAAGCCCCTTTAAGCTAATACTCTTTTTCGCAATTCCCCTATATATAGGTAATATGTTTCAGCAACTATACAGTACAGTGGACACTGTTATTGTAAGCCGTAGCATTAGTGTTGAGGCTATGACAGCAGTAGGTATTACTGGTTGGCTGGTGTTTTTAATACTGGGATTTGGACAGGGTTGCTGTACTGGTTTATCGGTAATAACAGCACAGTTTTACGGGGCTAAGGATATGGCAAATGTAAAAAAATCCGTTGCTGTTTCCATAGTTATAACTGCTATTATAACAGTTATAATCACCATTATCGGGGTGGTTTTCTGTAGGGATTTACTGGAGTTTATGCGCACACCCAGCGATATTATTGATATGTCCAATGACTATCTAATAGTTATCTACGCATGTACCTTTACAGCAATGCTTTACAATCTATCTGCCAATATGATTAGAGCCCTAGGTGATAGCAAAACACCACTATATTTTCTAATACTTGCCTCTATTCTTAATATAATATTGGACTTATTCTTTATACTTGGGTTAGGCTTTGGGGTGGAAGGTGCTGCCTATGCCACTGTTATTTCACAGCTTATTAGTGGTAGCCTATGTGTTTTATACATTAAAAAGAAGTTCCCCCAACTTACCGTAAGTAAAAGTGATTTTACCTTTACCAAGGAATTTATAACAAAGCATTTAAACTCAGCACTGCCACTGGCACTACAGTTTTCTATAATATCTATAGGACTTATTGCACTACAGTTTGTGCTAAATGGTTTTGGCACTGACTTTATATCTGCTTATACAGCAGGCAGTAAAATTGAGCTACTACTAGGCCAGTTCTTCCCTTCACTAGGGGCTGCTGTAGTAACCTACACTGCTCAAAACTACGGTGCTGGAAACCTTACCCGTATTAAAGAAGGGGTAAAACAGTCAATGATTATTATGACTGGCTATACAATTATTGCTATGTCCCTAGTATTCCTATTAGGCAATCAGCTTATCTGGATAATTGTGGGAGATGTACCTAGCTATATTCACGAAAATGCTAAGTTGTATCTGACTTTCTGTGCCTATGCCTACTTCCCCCTAGGGTCAATCTTTGTCTATCGAAACACCCTACAAGGCCTTGCCAAAAGTAAGATAACAGTATTTGCTGGGGTAATCGAGCTGGTAGACCGATGTTTAATCGCCTATTACGGAGCGCTATTTTTGGGCTTTACTGGGGTGTGTCTAGCAACTCCTTTAAACTGGGTAATAACAGCAATATACCTATTTATAGCCTATAAAATCACCATGAAAAAGATGGATATACAGTTTGTAAATAATGAAGCTATCATATAAAATAAATGGTATTTCACGAATTGATATATAACCAAATAACCCCCTAGATTATTAATTGTGAACTGCACCCAAAAAGTTAGACATATGGTATAATAACTATATGAATAATGAAA
>CAYJEQ010000125.1:0-2745 GCA_964369235.1 uncultured Oscillospiraceae bacterium
CACCTGAAGCACCGCCACAATAAACTGCAACTAGCATAACAATAGCATTAATTGGTTCCATTGTATATGTAAATGGAAGCATAAGGATAATTGACATAGATGAGCTTAGTCCAGGTAGCGCACCACAGACCATACCGAAAGAAACACCGATTGTTACAAGTAGAAAACTATAAGGAGTGAACACTTGTACAATAGCTTCTAATAAAGCAGTTATATTCATAAATTTATCTCCTTGTTAATAAATTAGGTAGCTTAATTCTCTAAATATGCTAATACCTCTCGGCAGAGGAACTAAGAATAGCTTACCAAAGGCAAGTACAATTAGTGCTGTAAGTATTAATGAGAAGATAGCTAAGACTTTATTGTTTTTATATCCCATTAATCTAGCATTAAAGAATGTAAATAGAAGTGTTGACAGTGTAAAGCCGATTATATTCATTGTTCCAATATAAAATGCAAGACATAGGATGGTAGTAACCATGCCTGTTTCAGGCTTGTTAAATGCAAACATTTTCTCAATGCTACCAGCTTTTTTAAATGATTTAGCAAAGATAATGATAGCAAGGATTACTGCAAGAGAAGCGATGAATATAGGGAATCCCATCTCTCCTAATATATCACCTTCAATATCATCAGCAACAAGTTGATCATTTTCATCTATAATACCCATTTCTTTAAATGCAGCATATAGTCCGTCCATTTCTTCCTGCCATGACAGTCCAAATTCTTCAGGGGTTAAAAATCCATAGCTAAAGTTTGTTTTAGTTGATTCTTCTAGCTCTGCATATCTAGGATCGCTATAAGCATCTGTTAAAGCCTTGATTATAATTTCTTTTTCATACTCAGGTGTTCCTGTTGGAATAGCAAATCCTCTCCAAGATCCTTGGGTGAAATCAATACCCATCTCTACTGAAGATGGAACCTCAGTTAGCAGTGGTGAATCAATTCTTTCCTCACTTAAAACAACTAAAGCTCTAATATCTCCAGATTCAATAAGTGGAATAAAGGAAGATAGCTTATCTTGGTATATATCTAACTCTCCACCTAAAACAGCTGATTTAATCTCTGAACCACCACTGTATGGAACATAGGTCCAATCAAATCCAGCTTCCATAGCAAAACCATTTGCAATGTAATCATCTAGTCCACCAGGGCTTAGTCCTCCGATAGTTAAATCACCTGGATTTTCCTTTGCATAGGCGATAACTTCCTCCATGGTTTGAAACTGGCTATCTGCTGCCACTCCAAATACCATAACATCATTTTGAACTTTAATAAGAGGCTCAAAGTACTGGGTAAATTCAAACTCACCAGTTACATCTTTTATAAGAACAGAGGGAGTAATTTCAAGTATGGTGTATCCGTCTTTTGGTAGATTTGCGGCATAAGCCATACCCTCAACAGTACCAGCACCAGATTTATTTACTGCTGTAATAGGGGTTCCTAAATAATCCTTAGTAATATCTGCGTATTGCCTTGCGAAAATATCACTTGCCCCTCCTGCGCCAAAAGGAATAATCATCTCTACAGGTCTGTTAGGATACTCATTAGTAACTCCAGCACATCCTGTAAACATCATCATCACCGTTAATGTAGCCACAGCTAGTGAAATAATTCTTTTTGAAAAATTGTGCATAAGATCATCTCTCTTTCTAAGTTGTTGATGATATCTTAACATTTTTAACAGAAGTTGAATATATTTTAAATTTTATACAAAACATAACTAAAAGTTATACAAATCTTGTTTATAAACAAAGTAGTCATAGTAATTTTGGTTTGAATAACAAAGTTTTTATATAATATTAACTATTATATTAGAAAATTAAGTTTTCTCAAAAAAACCACTAGGCGAAATATATATATAGGATTGCAAAATATTAGCAAAGTTCACAAAGCCATGTGTAGCAAATAATCCGAATTTTAACTAGATTACTTAGATATATTAGTTCTAGGGCTGTCTTCAAATATTGATTTTCTTATAAAAGCCATATATAATAACTAAACAATAAAAATTCTTATACAGTATTAAAGAAAGATATTAGTATAGATAGCAAAATTAACTCTGATATCGAGATTACACTGGATATAATAGGTGGCAAATGCAAACCACTAATTCTATATATCTTAGTAAAAGATGATAAGAAGGCGTTTTAATGATCTTCTTAGATACATTACAACAATCCCCCTAAAAACTCTCATTAATCAGCTTAGGGAGCGTGAAGCAGATGGTTTAATCCTTAGAAAGTTTCTTATGACACCATACCACCTAAGGTAGAATATTCAATTATAGAAGAATGATCTTCTCTTGTTCAGATATTATATTTAATGTGTATTTAGTGACATGAGCACAATAATAAAAAATACGAAGTTTTAAGTGGTATTGAGGATCTTTGCAATTATACTTGCAATTGTGAGTAATAAATTTATGAGGTCTCCCCCACTGGACTTCTGGTGTGGCTATATGGATTATGTTAGAGTAGGGGTAGATTAAAAGTAAGGAAATTATCCAAAGTTATATAGCTTAATAAACTATATAGCAAACAACCAATAAGAAGCTGCCAGAAATGATTGAATAAAACTCTCGTTTCTAAGTCTTAATTTCTAGGATGTATTTTATAAACCCCCTAAACCTACCCAAACAAAACAACAGACTGATACCTATAACACAGGTACCAGTCTGTTATTTTTATTACATTAAGAGAAATTAGATAGGAAAACCCCAGCGGCAACGGCAGAGCCGATAAC
>CAYJEQ010000126.1:0-2731 GCA_964369235.1 uncultured Oscillospiraceae bacterium
TTGTGGCGATTTGTAACTGTGTGCTTAGCACACAGTTATTCAGTAAGCATTAATTATGTACTTTACAGCTCATGGAAGTTATCTTAATCTTAAATACCGTCACTGCCGAAAACATGGCTTTATTAAATGTCCAATCTGCTTTTTTGGCGCATTGATACATTACTCTTTGTAGCCCTAGTTCCTTCTCATCCTCATTATCTACAAAGGAAATCTCACCATTGCCTATAATACTTTTAAACTGGGCAGAAAAACTACATGCCTCCTCTGCCTCTTTAAGCTTAAAGCCACAATCCATCTCAAAACCTACACCAGTACCACTAGCTATTAGATCTATCTTTCTGCCTTCCTTTGCTGAGTGGAAATACAGCGTTGTCCCCTCATCATCTCTAATATATCCAAAATTCATAGGCAGTACATATACCTCTTTCCCATCCCAGAAACCTATTCTGCAACAGTCACACTCATCCATTATTAGATGTATCTCATCTAGGTTAGTAATCTCTCTGTCTTTTCTTCTCACTAGTATCCATTCCTTTCATTATCACAAAACCTAAACCTATCAGTATTTTATTGTGTTTATTATATCATAAATACAAAGTATTTTGATATAATTCACCCTGTAAACTTTGCTATAATTTTTCATATTTATCAGGATTATACTGGTGTTTTATAATAAACGCCTTCCAACCTTTCTACCTATTGCACAACATAGCTTTCTTCAGTATATTTCAGATTGTATATTTTGACTATACCAGTATTTTTCGACTTTCTTCTCCAGCTAAGTTTATATAAAAATTAACCAATGTAATCCATTGACTATAATTAGCTTTTGTGATATATTCACATAGACACCGTTTTTTTTAGGGCTTAAGGAAATTTTTACATATACACAACTTTTAAATATAATAAAGATATGGTAGAGATACCATTAGGAGGATTTATGAACAGACCACCACGAGTAGCAGCTATTCATGATATGTCGGGATTTGGCAGATGTTCCCTTACAGTTATACTGCCCACCCTTTCAGCCATGGGTATACAGGTTTGTCCTGTACCTACAGCAGTGCTTTCCACCCATACAGGTGGCATGGGAGCACCTGTTATAAGGGATTTAACCGACTTTATCAGCCCTGTACTAAACCACTACAAAGAGCTAGATATCGACTTTGAGTGTATATACAGTGGGTTTCTTGCTTCTCAAGAACAGGTGGATCATTGTTTGGAATTTTTTAAGGCATATCCTAATTCCTTAATAGTGGTAGACCCAGTTATGGGGGATCATGGTAAGGCATACAAAACCTATACCAAAACCATGCAACAGCGTATGAAAGAACTGGTAAAGGTTGCCCATGTAATCACACCAAATCTTACCGAAGCCTGTATGCTACTAGATATGGAATACAGCCATACACCTATGAGTCGCAGTCAGCTTAAAACCATGCTGGCTAGACTATCGGCACTAGGCCCTAATATGATTATTATTACAGGGGTAGAGCTAAGTAGTGGCGAGGTGGCTAATGTGGGATATGACAGCACTAACAACGCCTATTGGTGTGTAATCACCGACTATGTACCAGTTAAATACCCTGGTACTGGTGATATATACTCCAGTGTATTGGTGGGAGGTTTCCTAACAGGGGATAGCCTACCTATAGCTATGGATCGGGCATCTAGCTTTGTGGAGCTAGCTGTTAAAACCACATTTAGCTATGGTAGTGACTCCAGATATGGGGTTATGCTAGAAAAATCCCTGTCTTGGTTATCAGGTGCCCCTATACTAAAGAATTTCCAAAGTTTATAATCCTTATCCTTTAACTAAAATTACTGATAAGGAAGGTTGTATCATTATGAATAATCAAAATCATCAATCTAAAACCTACTCTATTGCCGTAACAGGACTAATGGCAGCATTTGTCTTTACAGCTACATATCTTCGCATTGAGATACCTACCCCAATGGGGAAAACTATGCTGCATTTCGGCAATATCTTCTGCCTGCTATCTGGCTTACTGCTTGGAGCAAAAAAAGGTGGGGCTGCTGCTGGTATAGGATCTATGATATTTGATATACTAGGTGGCTGGGCTGATTCAGCACCCTTTACCCTAGTGTTTAAGTTTCTAATGGCATATCTTTGTGGTAAAATCGCCTACAGTGGCAAACATCAGGCAACTTCACTTCCTTTTAATATTATAGGGGCTGTTACAGGCTCTCTAACCTACACTGCCCTATACATAGGCAAAACCTTCTTTACTGGCTACTATCTAAACCATCTAGCCCTAGAAGCTGTTATTGCCGATATTATCCCTAAGCTAACTGCCTCCCTAACTAATGGGGTTACAGCAGTGGTGGTATCCATTATTCTACTGCCTATCTTTAGACAGGTAATGAATAAATCAGGTATCTCAGTTAAGCTTAATCCAGCATAAAATCAGGCTCTATATTAATGGTTGGGGTACTGTCCCTCAACATTTGCTATAGAACCGAATTTATATACACTATAGCAGACTTGAAATATAGTCTGCTATTTTTTTACTTGACAACTCACCGCTGTTATAGTATATTAGTAATTACTAATATACTATAATCAAGGAGAATAATATGGCTAAAAGTAAAAACATAGCACAGGTTGATAACTTATGTGTTGCTTGTGGCAGTTGCATCAAGGTATGTCCTTTTGGTGCAATACAAATTAGAGATGGAATAAAGGCAATTATTGATTTGGATAAGTGTG
>CAYJEQ010000127.1:0-2589 GCA_964369235.1 uncultured Oscillospiraceae bacterium
CAGTTACTTTTATCGTCAGATAAAATGTACCCACTGTTTGAATAAATTCAAACAGGCAAGTTTTTGCAAGCAAAAACATTGCAACTCAAGAGATGTGAATTACAAAGTGCTGATTTAAGAGGGAGTTTCGATTCTCCCTCTTAAAAATCTCCCTTAAAACGACAAAAGGGGGATACACTCAGCTTTAACTTATATCAAGTTCCTTTTGATTCCCACCTCTTACCACCCACTAACCTAGATGGGTCCTAGATAATCATTTGTGATAAGATAAGATTTTTATTACAGAAATAAAAACCTCTATAATTTCAAATAACAGTTGTATATAGAAGAGTCAAGAGAATGGCTGTCTTTGTTAATGACTGAGTTCTAAATCTCATTGTTCTGGGTAGGGTTGTTAGGGAAGGGTGAATATAGCCCTTCCCTGACTGACCTTTTGGTACCTTTTATGTCATGATAAAAGGTACTGGGGTATTTGGTGTATCAATAAACCACAGCTGTAAATGTATGGGGCAACGCCCCCAGCTGAGGTGCTGTGGGACGGACATGAGCAAACACCCCCCACCCATAAACCAAATTCTAAATATTCTACCACAACCCAATGTAATTACCGAATAATAGAGGGATTTTACTTAAATTTTCCTTGCATTAATCTTCTGAATATTTTATAATATATATGATAGGGATAATGTGCCTTAATAAAGGAATACATACCCTAATTAATGGAAATAATACTATAAAAAGGAGGCGATACTATGAACCCTGACCCTGCAAGTAAAAACATAATGGATAAACAGGGCAGTATCGGCTCTGTTGATAGAATAATTAGAATATAGTAGATAGCAAAGCAAAGTAAAACCCTTATTAGTCCAGTGGAATTAGTAATGGTTTTGGTTTGTTGTGATTATTTGCCATAACTAATATTTAGTCAACAGCATCTCTACTCCCTGTGGGGAGTTTTTTTATTGTGAAAAACTCCTGCGAAAGTGGTAAGATTTTAGGAAAATCCTAAATATCCAGAAAGGAACGGAGGTATTAATATGATTAATATCTACAAAACAGTAGAGGGCAAAATGGTGAAACAAGATGAGGTTTCCGAGGGCTGTTGGATTAATGTAATTTCACCTAATCAAAAAGAGGTAGCATATCTTATAGACACCCTAGGGGTGGACAGAGGATTTATAGGATCGGTACTGGATGAGGAGGAATCCTCCCGTATTGAAAGCGATGAGGGGCAAACACTACTAGTGGTGGATATTCCCATGCCTGAGCAGTCGGCAGACACTCATCTAGCCTTTACCACCATGCCTATAGGTATTATCCTAATGGAGAAATATCTACTGACAGTATCTCTTAGAGAGAATGTAATAATGCAGGAGATTGCCGCAGGCAATAATAGGCATTTAAACACCAATCTTAAAACAAGATTTCTTTTAAACATACTACTAAAGGTAGCAACAAGATTTCTAATTGATCTAAAGGAAATTGATAGAATTTCCTCTAATTCGGAAAAGAAGCTACACAAATCCATGAGAAATAAGGAACTGTTTCAGCTACTGGGGCTGGAAAAATCCCTAGTATACTTTTCCACCTCTTTAAAATCCAATGAAGTTACTATGGAAAAAATCCTTCGTGGCAGAATAATCAAGATGTACGAAGAAGACCAAGAACTGCTAGAAGATGTACTAATTGAGGTGAAACAGGCAATTGAGATGTGTAGTATCTATTCTGGGATACTATCAGGAACTATGGATACCTTTGCCTCTATAATCTCAAATAATCTAAATATCGTTATGAAACGACTATCAGCAATTACAATTATTATGGCTATTCCAACTACAATATTTAGCTTTTACGG
This sequence comes from uncultured Oscillospiraceae bacterium, assembly GCA_964369235.1. Taxonomy (GTDB): domain Bacteria; phylum Bacillota; class Clostridia; order Oscillospirales; family Ruminococcaceae; genus CAYJEQ01. The sequence continues at coordinate 1,856 of CAYJEQ010000127.1, forward strand.
AATGAATGTAACCTACCTACCCCTTGCTAATAGCTGGTTTCCCACAGTAATAGCAGGTGTATTTACCCTAGCAGTAGCAGGGGTGCTGTACAAAAAAGGAATGTTTTAATTTGATGTAAGGATATATTACTGTAGGGCAAGGGCTCTGCTCTTGCCACACAATAAACAAAAACCCTTTAGAGCATTAACAGCCCTAAAGGGTTTAACCATAGGTTATTTGCCAATAGTTAGGGGGGAATTTTTTTGGGGCACTGTATCTCGCCCATGTGGAGGGACAGTACCCAACATTTGCTATAGAATCTAATTTTATAATATTTCCTGTACACGCCCTACCTGTCCATCGGTTAACATTACCTTAATCCCATGAGGGTGGTTTGGGCTTTTGGTTAGTAGTTTTGCTACTGTACCCTCTGTAAGCTGTCCTGTGGACTGGTGAGCCTTAAGGACTATCTTTACCTTTGCACCTATTGTGATGTCTTTTCTAATTTTCCCTGTGATAAATTCACCTCATTTAATAAAATATTCTATCAGTTTAGCATATACTAACTGTAATAACAAGGTGTTTATAGCCAAAAATAAATCTTAATCCTAAGAGGGGTTGTATTTATTTGGTTTTTTATATATAATAAGAGTACTTATATAATGTTTACTGAATAACTGGGTGCTAAGCACACAGTATCTCAAAACAAGGGCGTTTTGAGGTTTATAAATGAATTCAGCCTGCCTGAATTTGG
>CAYJEQ010000128.1:0-2370 GCA_964369235.1 uncultured Oscillospiraceae bacterium
TATTAAATAAACCTATAAGTATGTTTTTGGGTTGTTCAGCAGGCTTTATATAATATTAAAGCTACACAGGAGGTGTTTGCAGTGTCATCAATAGATAGAGATAATTTTTACCAAACAATAAATCCTTCGGATATATTTGATAAAACATACAATTCACTAAGTGACTGTTTACAAAGTTGGTACCAAGATGATCCAGAAGAATTTACCGAGAATATGGGGGCAAATCTTGCCACCGTTATAGATTCCTATAGTTTTGGCAGGGATAAGGTCTACCTAGATACCGACCTAGTACCACCTAAAATCATATGCGTAATTACAATAACCGATAGTGAGGAAGATTTATCTATAAGATACCGAGCTGTCTACGATACCCAGCTTACCCTTGTGGATAGAGGGTTGGCTCCATAATAAGAGTAAAAGAGTGTGTTCTCAACCAAGGGAACACACTCTTTTTATAGGTTTTATAGGAAATGTTGGGGCAGTAATCCAACAGAATTTTACCACAACAATTGATATTCTATCCTAATATCTTCTGTAAATCCTCTGCTGGGGTGGAGATAGGGGAGATATTATATTTTTCCACTAGGATATTTAGTACATTAGGGGAGATAAAAGCCGGTAGTGTTGGCCCTAGATAGATGTTTTTAATATCTAGATGTAGTAGGGTTAATAGGATTGCTACAGCTTTCTGCTCATACCAAGACAGTATCATGGACAATGGTAGCTGATTAACAGAGCAGTCAAATGCCTGAGATAAGGCTACAGCCACCTTAATGGCAGAGTAGGCATCATTACATTGTCCCATATCCATAATTCGTGACAATCCACCGATTTCCCCTAAATCCAAATCATTAAAGCGATATTTCCCACAGGCTAGGGTTAGAATAATGCTTTCCTTAGGGGCTTCCTTTACAAAGTCGGTGTAATAGCTTCTTCCAGGGGCAGCGCCATCACAGCCACCTACTAGGAAGAAATGCTTAATATCACCTTTTTTCACTAGGTCTACCACCTTATCAGCCACCGATAGCACTGTGCCATGTCCGAAACCTGTTAACACAGTATTACCACCATTAATACCTGTCATAACCTTATCTTCCTTGTAGCCACCACATTCCAGTGCCTTGTTTATTACAGGGGTAAAGTCCTTGTCCTCACCGATATGCACTAGCTGTGGATAGGATACTACCGAGGTGGTAAACACTCGGTCACCATAGCTTTCTCTAATAGGCATTAGACAGTTAGTAGTAAACAGCACTGGGGCTGGAATATTGTGAAACTCACTTTGTTGACTCTGCCAAGCAGTACCGAAATTCCCCTTAAGATGGCTGTACTCTTTTAGCTTAGGGTAGGCGTGGGCAGGGAGCATTTCGCTGTGAGTGTAGATGTTAATACCCTTGTCCTTAGTTTGTTCTAGTAGCAGTTTAAGATCATGTAAATCATGGCCACTTACCACAATAAAAGGACCTTTTTCTATAGTTAAAGGGACGGTAGTAGGAATAGGAGTACCATAGCTCTCGGTATTAGCTCGGTCTAGTAGCTCCATACATTTTAGGTTGTACTGACCTACTTCCAGTGCCACTGGCAGCAGGTGGTTAATCTCACAGTCATAACCTAGGAAAAACAGTGATTTGTAGAAGAATTTATTTAAATCCTCATCAGTATACCCTAACATCATAGCATGGTGGGCATAGGCAGCCATACCTCTAATACCAAAGAGTATAAGGGATTTCACCGAGCGAATATCCTCATCACCCTCCCAAATAGTAGCCATGTCAAAATCCTCTGTTCTGCCACAGCTAGAACTACAGCTACTACAACCAGGGACAATTTTAGCTTTTTCCTCCTCTACAGCTTTAATGGTTTCCAGTAGAGTTTCATCATTAAAGTTTACATTGGTCACAGTGGTAAAAAGCCCCTGTATAACGATTTTAGCAGTGTTGGGGGTAGGGGGATTATTGCCTTCTAAAGACCTAGCCAGCCCAATTAAAGCTCCTGTTAACCTATCCTGTAAATTGGCGTTGGAAGATTTTTTGCCACATACACCAGATTTTCCCTGACAGGCTATATTGTGTGCCGTTTGCTGACACTGAAAACAAAACATTTCATTCATAATAATAATTCCTTTCTCCTTGTTTTTCACTTGTTTAATAACCAAAAAAACAAACCCTTTTATATAGCAATAGCTTATAATAGTATTATAGTATACCTAGAGGGGAATTTCCGTTGTGTAGACAACACAAAATAGTATTTTATAAAATTTCTACTATAGATAATTATACCTATAAAGTCAGCATATATTCATAGTAAATAAAGAGGTTATTTACCAAATGTTGGGGTAAAATTATATGGGGTGACTTCCCTTGCCGTCGG
>CAYJEQ010000129.1:0-2076 GCA_964369235.1 uncultured Oscillospiraceae bacterium
TCACCGGCTTCCGCCTTTTTTGAACCACGGGCATAGCCCGTGGTTTTCTTTTTACGAATAAAAAAATCCTCCCATTACCATTAAGTAAAGGGAGGATTTATTAATTATCTGATCATTTCGCTTTCTCTGCCTTTGTTTTTATGGGAGGCAATTATCTGAATGATTTCGCTGTAATCAAGGGCTTGCATATCACCAGGGATTGTGTTTTTTACAGCACCTGTAGCATTACCAAACTGGATAGCCTTATTACAATCACCATTAAAATTAAGTAAACCAAATAAAACTCCTGAAATATAGGCATCACCACTACCAATACGGTCAACAACATCAATATTGCCATAAGGCTCATCTTCAAAGAATGTGTCACTTTTACAATGGTATAGTATAGAACCAAATGTATGTAGCTTAGGGCTGTGTACAATACGCTGTGTAGATGCTATGTAGGAAATAGGGTAATCTTTAGCAAAGCTTCTCATAATTTCTCTTACATCGCCAGTTTTATTAAAGGTAAGCCTAGCAGTGTCCTCAGAACAGAAGAAAATATCTACATAGGGAAGAATTTCTTCAATAGCTTCTCTGGCTTCTTCACCTGTCCATAGATTACTTCTAAAATTAACATCAAAGGAGATTAGTGCGCCAGCTTCTTTAAAGCGCTTCATCATCTCTATTGCAGTTTTTCTGCAGTTCTCATTTAGCGCAAGAGTTATTCCTGTTGTGTGGAAACATCTTGTGCTATGATACATTTCCTCAGGGAAATCATTAGCAGAAACCTTAAGCATTGAGGTGTGATTTCTGTCATATACAATTTTAGGTTTTCTAGGGTATGCGCCATTTTCGTAGTAATAGATGCCTAGTCGACTATCTTCGTCATTATCTACAACTAGGTAATCATCACTTACATCTACAAATCTAACTTGGTAAACAGCGTATTTACCGATGTCGTTATTAGGAATTTTTGATATTATGCCTGTACGAAGTCCCAGTAGAGATACACCACTTAATACATTAAGCTCAGCACCACCTACCTGTTTATCAAAAGACTGCCCTCTCATCATTTTTTCGTTACGAGGAGGGGATAATCTAAGTAGAATTTCACCTAAGGATAACAAATCAAAATTTTTCTTATCAGCCATTATGATCTCCTTATCAAAGTATAAATTTATTTATTACTTGTTTAATTATACAATTAATTTGTAACAAGTACAATGTAAAACATCACCAAAACTAATTAATGTCAAAGGCTGCTAGATTATGTAGCTCATTCATGTTTACTACAGTTATTGTTGTGTTTTTATCTTTGATAATAATATTACTGTCGTGCAAATGCTGGAAAATTTTAGTTACAGTTACTCGGTGTAGGGAATAGATAGAGGCGATATCCTCATGTCGCATATTCATATCGATAAAAATACCTTGGCTAGTTGCTTTGCCGTAGCGTGCAGCTATTAGATAGATTAGTCCACAAACCTTCTGCTCAGCAGTTTTAAAGGTGATTGAGTGAAGCTCACCAATTAATATACGAACGATCTTTGCAAAGGTTTCCATAATTATCTCTTGTAAATATGGATCGTTTTTTAGTAGTGATTTAAATGCGCTAGTTTCAATAGCATATAGCTCACAGTCCTCTACAGCTACATCATAGGCATTAGAGGGATAGTTGTGATATAAGGTTACAACCCCAGCAAATGTACCAGCACTTTGGAATAGATATATTTTCTCTCTGCCATCATGGGTAATAGAGGAAATCTTCACTGTGCCTTTGTTAATATAATAGATATACTCTGCTATATCCCCTTGATGTAAAATAGTGTTTCCAGCAAGTACAGTACGCTTAGTACCATGTTTTATAATGGTTTCCACATGAGCTTTATCCATATCGGATATAACCCATGGAAGTAATGATATTAGTTTGCTATCTATATTCATGTTGTTCTTCCTTATTTTAACTTAAATAATATTACATAATATAGTATTTTATCATATATATGTATGATAATCAATATAATCGCAAAAACCTTTATGTGTTTCGTTGACCTAGGATGATTTCAAGCTTCTGTATATTATTAGAGGTGTCAA
>CAYJEQ010000130.1:0-1647 GCA_964369235.1 uncultured Oscillospiraceae bacterium
TCCTATGATTAATATGGAAGTTATTATGGATAGAGCAGCGCCCAAAAGTCTATTTATCCAGCCTAGAGTTAGGCTAGATATGATATTTGTTAATAATTTTCCAAGGAGGTTGATTAGGAAGATTACTCCTATCATAATTAAAGCAAAAGATATAATTTTAACTATGGCCTCAGAGGCGTTAATCCAGTCTGATAGGATGTCTGCCAGGAATCCTGAAAATTTTGATGCTACAAATGCTCCTGCTAATATGCCTCCTATACTAGCTATTTGTTTTACTATGCCGTTTTTTAGTCCTATGAATAAGCCAGGGATAAAAAGGCAGACTATTATAATATCTATTGTTTCCATAATGAAAGTTAGTTAGTAGTGTTGTCAGTTAAATGAACGTTAGCTTTGTTAAAATATACTTTACTCACTAGTGATTTTGCAGAATAAATAAATACTCCTGTTAGTACTAGATTTAATACTAAGCTTAGGGTTGCTATGATTAGGGCATTTCCACCTATGTTATAGCTTAGAGCTACCATAATGATGCCGGCGCCTACTTCTCCGCGAGTAAACATTCCTATAGATAGCGCTAATCTCTCTCTAATATCTCTATCTCTGTAACAGAATATTGGGAACATTTTACCTATATTTGAGATGATAGTTACTCCTAGTACGTGTAAAAGAATAACACCTATGGGCATAAGCTCTTGCTGGGCGTTTATACTACTGCTATCAGTTGCTGCTGATTCTATTCCTAGGAAAAGAGGTGTGCTAAGACCTACTAGAAACATAAATAGGTAGGATATTACATTAGAGACTTGCTCAAAGCCTCTGTTGTCGTCAGACCTTGTAATCTTACGTATAATGTGGAAGGCTTTGTCTCTGAATTTTGTGTGGGAACTGATTGGCGCAGCCTCAGAGTAGTGATGCGTAGTTTTCATTACCATACCTAGTACAAAGGCTGGTAGAAGCACCTCTAGGTGTATTCCTTCGTCTGCTCCCCAAACAGCTTTTGTGACTGCGTAGGTGACGCTCGTGAAGGTGGCTATAAGTAGTGAGTATACGATAAGCATACCTGGAGACTGGTTTAGTGCGTAGCGTCCTAGTTTTCTCCAGCCGAAATATAGTAGTCCGAATACAAAAACTAGTATGGCTAGTAGCTGTGCTTTCATTCCTATCATCATTACTTGAAGTGGAATCATTAGTAGGATGGTATCTAGGTCATCAAAGATTGCAAGTGTCTGAGTCTTAGTGTATATCCATTTTTCTTTTAGTCCTGCTGCTGCAAGCATAGTGAAGAGTATTCCTGCTGATGTAGGAGCTGCAAAACGTGCTAGAAGTAGGTTTTCTTTCCATGCGCCCCAGTTGCCAAAGTTATCAAGTGGAAGTAGGAACATAAAATATATGGTTACAAATACCCACGGGGCTGCTGCTGCAACCATGGCTACACCATAGTCAAAACCATAATCTCTCCATTTAGTTTTATCCAGCTTAAACTCCCTTCCCACATTAATCATAATGTAGGCTAAGCAAATGAACATTAAAAAGGTTAAGTCGGGTTTAAGGTCTGAGTATAACTCTCCTAGGTACTCGGGAAGGATCTGCGATCCTATGATTCCCACTATTAAGCAGAGAGAAAATGCTATTATTTTTTTCATT